>JAPLUN010000137.1 GCA_026397715.1 Verrucomicrobiota bacterium | reverse complement strand
AGCCGCGCCTCGCGGTCAAATCGCTCCGCAAAGGCCGGATCGTCAGCCAGATCACTCGAAAGCACCTTCAGCGCCACCAGCCGGTCCAGCTTCGGCTGACGTGCCTTGTAAACCGCGCCCATGCCGCCCGCGCCGATCAGCTCCAGCACCTCCAGCTCGGGAAAATGCACCGCCAGCTCCGCCACGGTCGGCGGTTTCGCGGCCTTCGACGACCGCGCGGCAGATTGGATTTCGGTGGCCGCACCGAGCAGCACGCACTTGGGGCACAGACCTTGAGGCGCGTCGTCAGGAATCGCCGCGCCGCACTTGGGACAGATGGATGGAGTTGTCATAGCGGCGGCTTCCTGAGCCGTTCTTTAGGTGTGGTTACAAATGATGCCAAATTTCGAGACTCGCAGCAAAGACGGGCTACCACGCATGGCATGGAGGAAGAAATGCAAGGCATTATGCACGCATCACACGACATAAAACATTATACATCAAAGGTGAAATGATGCGATTACGCAAGCGCGATCAGGCGCGCGTCCATCACCAATACTGCCCTAGAATCGACTTCCGACTAAACACACCCGGCCCGCTTAGATGACGCAGCCTCAGCCTCATCTTCCCCCAGCCTAGTTCAGTTGCAGCCCCCCTCACGCCGCCACCCCATCAGCCACCTTCGTCTTGTCAATCGTCGCCACGGTGGAGTTTGCCACCTTTTTATCCTCCGTGTAATTAAACAGGTTCAAGTCAAGATGGTGCGCATCACACCTCGGACACTTCTTCAAAGTGTAAGTAATTCGCGCCGCAGCATCCTTGTGAATCGTCTGATCCAGCGTTGCGAGTGCCGCTTCCGTCTCCGCCAGCGGCGCAGCGGCAATCGGCTTGGTGAACTCATTCGCACGTACAATGAGGTCTTTGATCGACGCTTGCAGCGCGGCGAGCCGTTCCTTCTTTTTCAGCTTCTTCACCACCGACCACTGCTCCGGCGCATGCAGGTACCCCGTGCGGTGCTTCTTCAGGTACTGCTGGCAGCCCTTGCAGTAAGGCATGCCAAACACCATCATCGACGGCACCATGGCACCGCCTGCGTAGCCGCAAATTTCGAGCAGCTTGTAGAAGTAGCCCCACATGCCCAAAGGACTGCCGGCCTCGCCGGAGCTCTTGCTCTTGAAGGACATCCCTTCAGTGATCTCGCGGAAGTAATCGATGAATCCATAGCGATCCGCCGGGATGTGATGCAGCTCAATGATGCTCAGGTAGGTGAGGTAGTGCGCCGCAAAGTAATCCACCACCGCCGTCGTGATCATCCCAAAGACAAACGCCAGGCTCAGCTTCACCTGCAGCAGTCGCGAGCCCACGGCATACCCCACGCCACTGCCGACCCCCACGATAAACGCCCCCGCAGGAATGATCCCATTCGCATACCATCCCATGATATTTTCACCATTGTCATTCGCGATCTGCACCAGCCACAGCGCCAGCGCCGAAGTGCCGAGACCACAGAGGTAAACGATAAGACCGGGCTGACGAAGAGGTTGGCTGGGCGTGCTCATGGAATCCGCTCGAATTATCAGGTGGCGAAAACAATGACAAGGTTTTTATCATTTTCCTCATTCGGCATGCTTAGAGTTGATCGTCAGCATCTTTCGCCTGCCATCCCGGCGAAGCAAAGTAGCCTT
>JAPLUN010000084.1 GCA_026397715.1 Verrucomicrobiota bacterium | reverse complement strand
TGGTACCCGGCTACGCCAATATCGAAACGGTGACGAACAGCGACTGGCCCGAAGCCATGAAGCAGCCCATGCTCAAAGTGCTGGCGGAGACGCTGAAGCGGCATCCGGAACTGGTGCCGAAGAAGGAGAAGGGTGACAATTAGGGTAAGAGAGTGCTTCGGTTTGTTTTGAAGTACGATGAGCACTCTAGCCTGAAGTTCTAGGGGGCTGCGCGGCTTGCGAAAACGCTGGTCGACGGGCAGGAACCGTAGCGAAGCGCAGATAGCCAGCCGCAAGCTGCCCGGAGGGCGAACGCAGTGAGGCAATGCCCATCGCACTTCCGCTTCGCATCAATTGTACCATTGCAACTTGATGCGCGGCGGTGTGAGATGCAGGCATGGCTGAGATGACTACGAACACTGCTTTCACCACGGCGCCGAGACAGTATGCGGTTTTTATTTCGTACCGGCATGCGGACAATCTGGAGATGGGGCGGAAGTGGGCGAACTGGTTGCATGAGGCTTTGGAAAGTTATGAGGTGCCGCCGGATCTGGTGGGGAAGACTAGCTTGCGTGGAGACAAGGTGCCGGCGTCGCTGTATCCGGTGTTTCGGGATGAGGCGGAGCTGCCGGCGGATGCGGATCTGAGTACGAATATTCGCCGCGCTTTGGAGAACAGCGGGCTGCTGGTGGTGCTGTGCTCGCCACGGGCGGTGCAGTCGCGCTTTGTGGCGGATGAGATTCGTTACTTTAAAGAGCAGGGGCGGAGCGACCGGATGCTGGCGCTGATGATCGACGGGGAACCGAATGCGAGTGATGATCCGGCGAAGGTGGAGATGTTTGGCGCGGCGGCGGAGTGCTTTCCGGTGCCGCTGCGGTTTGGCGTGGCGGGTCAGGGCGATCCCACGAACATTGATTGGACGGCGCGGACGGAACCGATCGCGGCGGATGTGCGGCCCGAGGGGCGCTGTGCGCAGGGGTGGACGACGGCGGCGGCGTATCGTGAGCAGCTTGTCAAAGAGGGGAAGCTGACGGCGCGGCAGATCGGCAGCGCGGTGGAGGAGTACGGGGAGCGGCTGGAGCTGGCGAAGCTGAAGGTGATCGCGGGGGCGCTGGGGCTGCCGCTGGGGGAGCTGACGCAGCGGGACAAGGCGTTCCAACTGGCGAAGGCGAAGCGGCGGCAGAGGGTGATCGCGACGGCGGCGGTGGTGTTTGGCGTGCTGGCGGTGCTGGCGGCGGGCGCGGGATGGATCGCGTGGGAGATGCGCAACCGGGCGGATGCGAAGGCGCATGAGCTGTCTGACACGCTGGGGGTCTACTCTTTCTATGAGGGGACGAACCGGCTGACGAATCATGAGACGACGGGCGAGGCGCTGGCGTATCTGGCGCGGGGGGCGCGGGAGTATGGGAGTCAAAATTGCGCGGATCGCATCCTGACTTTCATCCAGCAGCGGCCGCTGTGGGTGCTGGTGCATTCTGACAAGAAGCGGGCTGCGGTGGCGGATACTGTGAGGCCACCAGCTTCTGGTATTAAAGGTCCGGCGATGCCGGAGCTGAAGCCTGGGGTGCTGTGGACGGTGGCGGGGCCGGAGGGCATGACGGCGGCAGCTTGGGGTGATCTGGATCATGATCCGGGATCTGCCAGCTACTTCAGGGTGTGGGATGCGAAGGGCAAAGCGCTGACGGCGTGGATCGAGCCGAAGTTTGAGGCGATGAACTGGCAGGGCCAGATCTCAGATGTGGTGTTTTCTCCGGACGGCCTGTACGTGGCGGTGCGGGTGCGGCGGTGGCGGGAGCCGGAGTTTTTGCAGGTGTTTCAGGTGAGCACGGGCAAGCAGGTGGGGGACACGCTGACGGCGTCTGGTGAGGGCTCCAATGTGCAGAGCGCGAGCTTTACGCATGTGTCCTTCACACGCAGCCGGGCGCGCGGGGATGAGAAGAACGGGGCGCTGCTGGCGGGGAGCTCACGCGGGGATGCGTACTGGATGGATCTGACGGTGTCGGCTGAGGGCGAGGCGACGGCGTACCAGGAGGCGCTGGTGCCGCACCACTATGCGGTGTGGGCGGCGGCGCTGGTGAAGGATGGTGAGAAGAAGGGGGACTACCAGCTGATGGTATCCGCCTCCGAGGACGGGAAGATCAATCTGACGCGGGCCGGGGACAGCCAGCGGGGCCTGCAGGCGGGCACTTTGAACGCGGGCGGGAAGGTGGAGGAGGTGTATGTGGCGGAGGATGGCACGGTGGAGGTGGTGGTGGCGGGAGGGAGGCAGCTGCGGCTGGTGAAGATTCCGAATCTGGATCTGGGGCTGAAGATGCCGGAGGTGCCGGTGTATGAGGTGGCGGAGTCGAAGCCGGGGGAGAGCGTGATCGCGGCGAAGTCGGGGGCGAAGGTGCAGTTTACGATTCCGGACGGGCCGTCCGAGGAGCAGTCGCCGGTGTATGCGCAGGTGCGGGTGCAGCCGGTGCCGCTGTGTGTGCGGGTGACGCACCTGGACAAGAGTGTGGCGTGCTACGGGGTGGATGCGGCGTACAAGCACCGCCTGCTGGCGAAGGGTGCGGGCAGCCTGCTGACGCTGCCGCTGCGTGGCGGGGCGCCGGTGGATGTGGGCCGGGAGATCGCGGACATCACGCCGGGTGCGGGGGACGCGGCGCTGGCGGTGGGGTTTGCGGACTTTAGCTATCGGGTGTTCTCGCCGACCACGGGGGCGCCGGTGAGCGCGCTGATGGATGAGAAGCTGTACTTTGCGCAGGGCGGGCAGCCGGATGCGGTGGAAGCGATGCGGCTGTCTCCGTCGGGCACGCGGCTGCTGACGCGGACACAGCACTGGGAGCCACCGAATGTGATGATGAACTATCTCATGGTATGGGATTGCGCGACGGGGGTGCCGATGGGTGACCGCTGGACGGATGCGGATGACGGCTTTGATGACCCGCCGAAGGACCGGAGGCTGTTCATGGATGACGTGAGCGTGACTGCGGGCGGGGTGCTGCGCCACCACGCGCAGGCGGAGGAGTTTGCGGTGCTGGCGGAGATCGCGGAAAATCTGGGCGGGCTGCGGCTGACGCAGTCGCGGGAGTTTCAGTCGGTGGGGCAGTCTCCGGATGCCATCAATGACCTCTTCCTGAGACTCCGTACCCAACAGCCGCCCACCCAAGCCGCACCTGCGCGATGACCACGCCCACAGCCCCACGACAATACGCTGTCTTCATTTCCTACCGCCACGCAGACAATCTGGAGCTGGGCCGCAAGTGGGCGAACTGGCTGCATGAGGCGCTGGAGAGCTACGAAGTCCCGCCGGATCTCGTTGGCAAAACCAGCCTGCGTGGTGACCCCGTCCCCGCCTCGCTCTACCCCGTCTTCCGCGATGAAGAGGAGCTGCCCGCTGATGCGGATCTGAGCACGAACATCCGCCGCGCCCTCGAAAACAGCGCCCTTCTCGTGGTGCTCTGCTCACCGCGCGCGGTGGAGTCGCGCTTTGTGGCGGATGAAATTCGTTACTTCAAAGAACTCGGCAAAAGCCACCGCATCCTGGCCCTCATGATCGATGGCGAACCCAATGCCAGCGATGATCCTGCCAAGATCGAGTCATTCGGTGCCAGCGCCGAATGCTTCCCTGCCCCGCTGCGCTTTGGCATCGCTGCCGAGGCCGATCCAAGGCACATTGACTGGAGCGCACGCACGGAGCCTATTGCCGCAGATGTGCGCCCAGAGGGCCGCAACGTGCAGGGCTGGACCACCGGCGCCGCTTATCGTGAGGAGCTCACCCGCGAAGGCCGCCTGCACTCCCAGCAGATCGCTACCGCGGTGCGCGACTACTCGGAGCGCCTGGAGCTGGCGAAGCTGAAGGTGATCGCGGGGGCTCTGGGCCTCCCGCTGGGGGAGCTGACGCAGCGGGACAAAGCCTACCAGCTGGCGAAAGCACGCAAACGCCAGCGCACCGTGGCCGCTCTGGCAGTGACCTTTGCGGTCATCAGCATCATCGCGCTGGCTCTCGGAGTGGTGGCCCAAGCGCGGAAGCAGGAGGCCGAGCAGCAGCGCGCCCATGCCGAGACTGCGCTGGCCCGGACACGGCAGGCCATGGCCAGTGTCTGGGAGGAAAAAGCCGCCAATGAATCCGACCCGGCACGGCTGGCCTGCCTCACCACAGCCTTGCGCTACCATCCTGGAAACAGTGCCTTCAAAAAGCTCTGCTTTGAACTCCTGAACAAGGCGCATCTGGTGCCCGAGACGGAGGTGGTGCCAGCGCCCCCGGTCGATGCCCCGCTCTGGGCTGCGGAGCAGACTGTCGCCGGCACCTATTCGGCCACCTCCGCCTCTGGCCGCTGGAAGGTGACCTCCCATTTGGAGGCGGGAAATTCTGGCAACGCATCGCCTCGCTACAACCAGACGCTTGATCTTTTTGAACGAGGTCACGAAGAGCCCTTGGTGATCAAGCAGACGAAGAAGGATGATCTGGAGGACAAACTGCAGGTGACCGAAGTGAGTTTCCAAGGCCTGTTTGCCTGGCACCCAACTGAGCAGTGGCTGTGCGTGCTGGGCACGCCGATGCTCTGGGTCATCGACCTGCCTGCGCGCAAGCTCATTGCGGAGATAGACTGCGGCCTGCTGGAGGATGATGAGCCGGTGAGGCTGAGCTTTGATGCGCAGAACATGATCACGGTGACCTGCCGCTCCACCGATGCCACGAGGCATGAGATTTTGCTGGCTGCGTACCGGCTGCAACTGCCTGATCCGGCTGCTGCCACACCAGCCGAGGCGGAGCTCAGTGAGGAGCATTTTTTCAGGCTGTCTGCAGATGACGCGGCGTGGCAGCCGGAGGCGCAGTCCTGGCTGGTCTGTCGCGGCGGCCAGTGGCGCCGGGCACGCATCCGCAGACCCGGAAACCATCACTGGACACTGAGCGCTGCCAACGAGGGGAGAATGCTGGCTCTGGGGGAAAAGGTGATCCCGCTCATCGCCGGCAAAGAATACCAGAAGATCACAGGCAAGCGTCTGAGT
>JAPLUN010000690.1 GCA_026397715.1 Verrucomicrobiota bacterium | reverse complement strand
ATGCGGAAATTGAGAGTCTTCTCTGAAAGCGGAGCCGCATCGCCACCGGCAGTTTCGGTGCCTTTCGTGGGGAGACGGGCCATGCCCAGTTCGAAACCTTCAAAAAACGAAGACCAAAGTGGTTCGACTGAACCAGCATCTTTTTTCCAGTCCGCGTATTTGGACTCGAGGAAATCCGCGTTTGCGCGGTACGGCAATGTAGCACTCATGAGGGGGGGATGAGCAGAATGCTCCCATTCGTTACGAGTGCAAATGCGGAAAGGCACATTTCCAGCCATTTTTGCGGGTAGTACCTCATCCCCTGCTCAGGCTATCCACTTTTTTGCACAAGTCGGACAATCGTACTCACGACTCCCAACACTCCACATCCCTCAAAAACAATCGCCAACCACGGCAAACAATCGCAAACTTCCCCCTGCTCCTCCCATGCCCCCGCAGCCGCTCTACAAACACATCGCCGACAACGTGGCCAAAATGATCCACGACGGCGTCCTGCGGCCCGGCGAGCGCACCCCTTCACTCCGTGCCATCTGCGATCAGCACGGTGTCAGCATGAGCACCGCCGTCCAAGCCTTCGTCGAACTCGAATCCGCTGGCCTCGTCGAGCCCCGGCACAAGTCCGGCTTCTTCGTCAAAGCTCCGCCTCAGGCCCTCTTCGATCTCCCCGGCCCGCCCCGCGTCCCCATGTCCGGCAGCCTCGGCAACCGCCACGCCAGCCTCTTTGACGCCGTCGCCTCCTCCAATCTGCTCGCCCTCGGCGGTGCCGTGCCCAGCCCGGACATCCTTCCCACCGTCAAACTCAACCGCATCCTCGCCGAAAAAGCCCGCCACGCCGGCGCCCGCGGCGTCATGTACGATCTCCCTCCCGGCTCCGAACTCCTGCGCCGCCAGATCAGCAAACGCATGCTCAAAGGCGGTGCCGTCGTCGCCCCCGCAGATATCATCACTACCTGCGGCGCCACCGAGGCCCTCATGCTCTGCCTCCGCGCCGTCACCAACCCTGGGGACGTTGTCGCAGTCGAGACCCCCACCTACTTCGGCATCCTCCACGTCCTCGAAGCCCTCTCCCTCCGCGCCCTCGAAATCCCCACCGACTCCCAGCACGGCCTGCGGCTGGATGTCTTCGAGCGCGTCTTGAAAACCCAGCCCGTCCACGCCTGCATCGCCCTGCCCGCTTGCAGCAATCCCTTGGGAGCCGCCATGCCAGACGACACCAAGCAGCGCCTCGTCGCCCTCCTCAAACAGCACGACATCCCCCTCATCGAAGACGACGTTTTTGGCGAGCTCCCCTTCGGCCCTAAACGCGCCCGAACCTGCAAGTCCTACGACGACTCCGGCCTCGTCCTCTTCTGCAGCTCCTTCTCCAAGACTCTCGCCCCCGGCTACCGCGTCGGCTGGGTCGTCCCCGGCCGCTACTACCATGCCGTCCGCATGGCCAAGCTCACCCACACCCTCGCTACCGCCACCCTCCCTGAGCTCGCCATCGCCGGCTTCCTCGCCGAAGGCGGCTACGACCACTGGCTCCGCAGCGTCCGCACCATCTATAAAGAGAACGTCGCCCGGATGCGCCGCGCCATCCTGGAGGAATTCCCCGCCGGCACCACCGTCACCTCCCCTCAGGGCGGCTTTCTCCTCTGGGTCACCCTGCCCCCGCAGGTCGATGCCATCGACCTCTACGACCGCGCCTTGGCCAAAGGCATTAGCATCGCCCCCGGCCACCTCTTCTCCCCCGAGCCCCGCTACACCCACTGCATCCGAATCTCCTGCGCCATCCCCTGGTCCCCCCGCCTCGCCGCCGCCATCCACACCCTCGGCACCCTCGCCAAACGCCAGTCCCAGTAGAGCCTCCCCCTCCCTCGTCCTCGTCCTCCTACTCGAACTCGTCCTCGATCCTTCCGCCCCGAAATCACACCACTCCCCGAGAAACCCAGCCCCAGCCTCGTTCTTCATACGTAGTTCGGGGTTCGCTTCGCGGCTTCGCAGCAGCCCGTCCGGCACCCTCCTCTCTTCCGGTTCTCCCCAACCACAGCTCAGCCATCACAAACAACGGTAAACCACCGTCAGCTCCCCTTCTGTACCGATCCCCAATCCCACCATCTGTATCTAGCCGCTTCCCTGGCCCGTGAGAAGGTTCTCCCCATGAACCCCCATCTCGCGCTCGCTCCCGTTCTCGCCGTCATGTCCCCCGAAGGCCTCCTCGGCCTGAAAATCATCGGCATCATCGGTCTCATCATCCTGATCCCTCTCGGCGTGCTCCTTTATCGCAACCAAGACCGCTTGTTTGGCCGCTCCACCGACACCCCCAGCGAAACCAGCGGCTCCCTCACCTACGGCCTTGCCCAAACCTGGCTCGTCTACGTCGGCCTCCTCCACCTCGTCCTCTGGCTCACCTTCGGCCTGTAGTTGCCCAGTTGCGCCGCAACTGGAATCCCCTCTTCCTTCCTCCTTCTTAATTCTTATCCTTTCCCATCATCCTCTCGCTTTCTTGATGATAGTCACAAAGATGGCAGTCAGCTCCCCGCACTCCTGTTTCAGCTCTGCCAGCTTTGTGGGGGCCATGATGCCTGAATCAACGAGCAGCTCAAACCAATAGCCGGTCTCCTCAATCTCACGAAGACAGTCGCCGCACTTGGCAATAAACTCTGCTTTGCTTCGTCCCCGAAAGGCTTCGCGATAATTCGCTCCAACTGAAGTAGCCGAACGCAGCACCTGCTTTCCCAGCACCTGTGCCTCCGTCGTCTTCGGCAGCGCCGCAAAAAGTCGTATCACACGCAGCGCAAACTGCTTCGTCCGCTCCCTCAGGTCATATTCATCCTTCCGCATAACAGCATCAGCCGCCAGCTCAGATCATATTCTTCCTTCTTAATTCTTCCTTCTTAATTTTTTCACTTCGCCCCGCCCATATACCGCAGCACCTTCGCCAGCGTCGATCGCATGTCCTTGCGGTCCACGATCATGTCAACCAGACCGTGCTGCATCATGAACTCGGCTGTCTGAAACCCGGGCGGCAGATCCGCATGTGTCGTTTCCTTCACCACACGGGGGCCGGCAAAGCCGATCATGCACTTAGGTTCGGCAATGATCAGATCTCCCAGCGTCGCGAAACTGGCGGTGACACCACCCGTCGTCGGATGCGTGAGCACCGAAATGTAGGGCAGGCGCGCCTCGGCATGCCGGGCCAGCGCTCCGCTCGTCTTCGCCATCTGCATCAGGCTCAGAATGCCCTCATGCATACGGGCCCCACAGGAGGCGGAAAAGACGATGACCGGCTTGCGCTCCGCCGTGGCAGCTTCGATCGCGCGGGTGATCTTTTCACCCACCACGCTGCCCATGCTTGCGCCTAGGAAACGGAAGTCCATGATCGCCACCAGAACGGGAATCCCCTCAATCACGGCACGACCAGTGACAACCGCCTCGGTCAGTCCGGTCTTCGCCTGGTAGGCCTTCACCTTGTCCAGATAGCCTTTGAAGCCCAGCGCGTTCACGGAATCCAGGCTCTTGTCCATCTCCACAAAACTGCCTTCGTCCACCAGACTGGCGATTCGCTCGTCTGAAGCGATGGTGAAGTGGTAGCCGCAGCTCGTGCAGACTCGGAGGTTTTTGGCCAGCGCCTGCTCAAAGAGACTCTCATTGCACGAAGGGCACTTCGTCCAAAGGCCTTCCGGCATGTCGCGTTTCTTTTCGCCTAAATCGTCAACGTTGCGTTTTTTGAAAAATCCCATGGTAGGTCAGTCGGTATAGGCGTCCGGCATCATCAGACCTAAAGGTGCGCCTCCTCGAATTGCATGTCGCAGGAGTTGCAGGGAGGTAAAACCACCCGGCGTTCACACTGTCAGGCCCGGCAAAAGTCGGACGCGGGGGCGATCCTAGCCGCGTGTTGTCGTGATGACCACCACTTTTTCTGCTCCCCCCTCCCGCCGCAATACCCGCGCGCACTCGCTCGTCGTCGCCCCCGTGGTGAAAACATCGTCCACCAGCAGGATGCGCCGCCCCTTCAACTCAATGGGACGCTGCCACCGCCGCACAGGCCTCACCGCAAACGCCCCGCGCAGGTTTTTCAGCCGCTCCTCCCGGCTCAGCCCCGCCTGCTGATCCGTCTCCCGCGTGCGCACCAGCGCCTTCGCCGCCGGAATCCCCGTCAGCCGAGACAGCCGGGTGCAGAGCTCCCAGCTCTGATTGAACTCCCTCTCCACTTCCCGGCTGCGATGCAGCGGCACCGGCACCAGCAGCCACTCCCCCAAATTTTCCCCTGCCAGCCGCGGCTCCTCCAAAACACGCAGCATCAGCGTCGCCAGCGCCCCGCGCAGATGCAGGCGGCGCTCATACTTAAACTGGTGAATCAGCTCCCGCATCACCCCCTCCGCATGGCAGGCCGCCACGGCAAACTCAAACTCCAGCCGCCGCCCGCTGCAGTTTCCACACCGAAACTCCTGCGTAATCGCCCCCTCATAGACCTCCCCGCACACATTGCAGTAAGGTGCCTCCACCAGCGGCAGCGCATCCGCGCAGCCCCCGCAAAACCACCCCTCCTCCACCGGCGCCTTGCACACACAGCACAGCCTCGGATACACCAGATCCACCCACGCCCTCCACACCGGCTGCATCAGCCGCTGCACACGCGATGGATCTGGAGGACCGGGAAAGGACATGCTCCAGACTAAATGCGATTTGAAGCCCGCCAACTGCAAGCCTAAATGCACCTATGTCCCGCATCGGCACCCCCCTTTCCTCCTCCGCAACCAAGGTCATGCTTCTCGGCTCTGGCGAGCTCGGCAAAGAAGTCGTCATCGAACTCCAGCGCCTCGGCTGCGAAGTCATCGCCGTGGATCGCTACGCCAACGCCCCCGCCATGCAGGTGGCCCACCGCAGCCACATCATCTCCATGCTCGATGGCGAGGCCCTGCGCCGCCTCGTGGAAGTGGAAAAACCCGACTGCATCGTCCCGGAAATCGAGGCCATCGCCACGGACACCCTCCTCGAACTCGAAAACGAAGGCTTTCGCGTCGTCCCCACCGCCCGCGCCGCCAAGCTCACCATGAACCGCGAAGGCATCCGCCGCCTCGCCGCCGAAGAGCTCGGCCTCAAAACCTCCCCCTACGTCTTTGCCTCCACCGAGGAAGAATTCCGCGCCGCCATTGAAAAAATCGGCATGCCCTGCGTCGTGAAGCCCATCATGAGCAGCTCCGGCAAGGGCCAGAGCGTCGTCAAAACCGCCGACGACATCGCCCACTCCTGGCAATACGCCCAGGAAGGCGGCCGCGCCGGAAAAGGAAAAGTCATCGTCGAAGGCTTCGTCGAATTCGACTACGAGATCACCATGCTCACCGTCCGTCACGTCGGCGGCACCGCCTTCTGCGCCCCCGTGGGCCACACCCAGATCAAAGGCGACTACCGCGAGTCCTGGCAGCCTCATCCGATGTCCAAAAAAGCCCTCGATGCCGCCGAGCACATGGCCGGCGCCATCACCGAAGCCCTCGGCGGTCGCGGCCTCTTCGGCGTCGAAATGTTCATCAAAGGCAACGACGTCATCTTCAGCGAAGTCTCCCCCCGCCCCCACGACACCGGCCTCGTCACCCTCATCTCCCAGGATCTGAGCCAGTTCGCCCTCCACGTCCGCGCCATCCTCGGCCTGCCCATCCCCAACATCCACCAGCACGGCCCCAGCGCCAGCTGCGCCGTCCTCGTCGAAGGCGAATCCGCCAAAGTCCAGTTCGGCGCCCTCGATCAAGTCCTCGCCGAGCCCGACACCCAGGTCCGCCTCTTCGGCAAGCCCAGCGTCAGCGGCCAGCGCCGCATGGCCGTCACCCTCGCCCGCGCCGAATCCATCGACGAAGCCCGCGCCAAAGCCCACCGCGCCGCCAAGGCCATGGAAATCCGATTGTAGTGCAAGTTCATGATTGCGTCCGACGGGCGGGTCATGGTATCACCACCAAATGCCTCCCAGTGCTCACCTGAGCCATCTCATCAAACTGCTCGATGACGACTCCGAAGTCGTGCGTCACGCAGTACAGGAGGAGCTTAACGGCATGCGCCGCGAGCTGCCGCAGCAGGCCATGCACGCCCGCGCTATCGAGCGGGAAGGTCGGCAGCACCGTATCGACGTGCTCGAGCGCATCGATGTGGCGGCCGGCGTCGCGCAGGGCGCGGGCTGCGAGGAAGAGCGCGCGGGCGGGCTGCA
>JAPLUN010000678.1 GCA_026397715.1 Verrucomicrobiota bacterium | reverse complement strand
AATGTTCACGATCAGCTGCGTCGCTACACCATCCATCTTTCGACACGGCTGTTCTGGCTGCAGAAAGCTCTGGCCCCTGACCCAGCTGGCAAAACGGACAAAGACCAGGCGCTGGCTGAATTCAGTTCCCAGTTGAAAGTTCCCGCGGCTTCTCCAAGCACTCAGAGCCTCACCACACCAGTGATTTGGATGTCTGCCATTCTGCTGCTCCTCGGCCTCATCAGCATCGTCTGCCGTCGATTTTTGCACCTCCTGCAACTTCGCAAGCAACGCCGCGTCTGGATGCTTGCTGAACCTGAAACGGCCCCTCGACTAGGCGGCGCTTTTACCGGCGGCGGTGGCGGCATGATCCGATACGCCTGATTTTCAATGATTCCTAAGCATCAAGAAGCCAGACACTTTTCCAACTTCAATTTGTCAAAACCAATCCTTGAATGATAATTAGTGAAATTGACCATAAAGATTTAATCTGATGAACCCGGACACGATCCAGTTTCAATGTGGCTTCTGCCACACGATCCTGACGGTACCTGCTCAAATGGCAGGCGTCACGGGTCCGTGCCCGAGTTGCGGACAAACGGTCACTTCACCCTCTCCTGCCCCCGTAGAAGTGCCAGTGCCGCATTGGTCTCCTACACCAGTGGCCGCGCAGCCCCCTGCCCCAGCACCCTCCTGGCCTCCAGCACCGCAATCCCCCATGATGGGAGAAACGCCTGGGACAGGCATGCCGCCCTCTGGTCTCAACGCAGGGCTGAATCTCAACACGGGACTGCCTCCAAAGCGTGCTCCGGGCCAGCCGCCCCTGAGCACCACGATGAATGTTCCTGCCGGCCAGACACCGTGGTCTTCGCCTCCGGCATCACCCGCAGCAATGCCGAATTTAGCTTCGCTCGATATGCCTGCCGGGCTCTCGGGAAATGGAATGCCCAATCAGTCACGCTTCATTCCTGGTGCGCCAGCTTTGCCAAACATGGGGCCGCTGGGTGGCACTGGCGGAATGCCAGGAATGCTCAGCAACCTGCAAGGCTCGTCACTGCTAGGCAGAGATGTTTCTCCCGCACCCTTATCCCCGGTTACACAACAGCTCCATTCTGCAGGCGCCCCCTCGCTCAGTCTGGGCGGTCCCATGGGACATGACCCTGCTTCCGCAGCACACATGGCCCCCATTCCATCAGGAAGGAGCATTGCCAGCCTCAGGGCTCCACGCGGTACCAATTTCATCAGGCTCGCGTTCGCTGCCATCTTCCTCCTCGGATTTCTCGGCCTTGTCGGTTTCCTCCTCAAGGACTACTTCCCAGGGCTGATCCCCAGCCTTACCGGGCATGATGTGGCTGAAGAAACCTCCAAGGAAGAGCCCGGCATCCCGACGCCGCTCATCCCCACTCAAGAACCTGGCACATCATCCAAGCTTTCCAATAATGCGATAGCGGAAAAGCCCGCCACTCTTCCTTCCTCATCGTCAGAGGCCAAGGCCAAGTCGTCATCAATCACGGTTGGCTTTGATCCTCAAGAGTCAACGCCCTCGAAGGTGGCACCAGTTGCAGCTGAGGAACGGACCGCAACAGCCATTGTACCCAGCCCCCCTTCGGCAACAGGCACCACACCGATGGCCGCCACACCTGTCCCGCCGCCAGCAGCAGGGACACTTCTCGAAGTACCCGCCAAACCTGTCATGAATGCAGAGTCGTCAGGTGCCCCGGCCGCCACGCCCCCCAGCCTGGCGCAATCGCACACCATTGAGGAAGATGACGTACCGGCTGCCGCCCAGCCTGCCGTGGAAGCACTCAAAAAATTCCTCCAATCAAAATCCCTCGAAGAGCGCCTCAAATACACGCTCGGCGCCGACATGATGAAACCCCACATGGAGCGCTATTACACGCATGCGCCTGACGGTCCCATCGTGGTGGACCGCATTCAGTTTGTCCGCATGGACCCCAACCCCGAGCTCGGTTCCGGCAAGCACTGCATCCTAAGTCTGGAAAACAAAACCTGGGAGTTTTCAGTTCCAGTCATGCTGGAAGAGAAGGAAGACGGCTTCAAAGTGGACTGGGTCGCCTTTGTGGAATTCAAGGACCGCATGCTGGAAAAATTCTTCCAGGCCTACATGCCCGGCAAGGCCTGCTTTCATGTCGGCATCATCCGTCATCACTTCTTCGAAGACGGCGTGCCCAACGTGGATCGTAAAGATGCCTTCCGTGTCAGCCCTGCCCCGCCCAATTCCTTCCAGGCATCCGTCTTCCTCGACAAAGACTCTGCTCTCGCCCAGGAATTGCGCACCCGCATGCCATGGGAAACCCATGTGTGGGCCGTGGTGGAGCTTGAATGGAAAAAACTGGGCTCACAGCAGTGGGTGGAACTCAGTGCGGTCCCACAGATGCACTGGTACTCCCTGCCAATGGTGCCCAAAGCCAGCGCAGCACCGCCCAAAACCGCTGCGGCGGAAGAACTGCCTCCTGGTATTTCTAAGAATGGCAGCCGTGGCAAATCCATCACCTCTCCTCCCAACAACATGCCACCTCCAGGCATTCGCAAGTCCACGCCCGGGCTGCCAGACACGATCAAGCGGCCACTTATCCCAGGCGGGCGCTGAAGTGAAAAAGGGCGCAGGCCCCCAACTTAGCTGACTTCCAGTTTGCCCGTGCTGTCTCCCACCTTCTCTGCTGGCACGCCAAGACGGTCCAGCAGGGAAAGATAGAGGTTCGTCATCGGTGTTTCTCCCGGAAGAACTATGCGCTTGCCCGGTGTCAGAGTGCCACCGGCACGCCCTGCCAGCAGGATTGGCAGATTGTCGTGGTTATGGCGGTTGCCATCTCCGATGCCACCGCCGAAAACGATCATCGAATTGTCCAGCAGCGTGCTGTCCCCCTCCTTCACCGATTTCATCTTGTCGAGGAAGTAGCCGAACTGACGCAGATAGAACTGGTCGATCTTGGCAATCTTGGCCAGCTTCTGCGGATCGCTCTGATGATGGGAAAGCGAATGATGCGCGTCCGGAACGCCCAGTTCTGGGAAGCTTCGGTTGCTGCCGTCATGCGCAAGCATGAACGTCGAAAGGCGCGTCGTGTCGGTCTGGAATGCGAGGACCATCAGGTCAAACATGGTGCGGATGTGCTCCTCGTAGGAATCTGGGATGCCCTCAGGGATTTTCACATCCGGCATCTGTGCGGAAAACTTCTCCGCACGCTCGATGCGCAGTTCGATGTCACGCACCGAGGAAAAGTATTCGTCGAGCTTGCGGCGGTCTCCCGCATCCACCTTGCCCTGCAGGCTTTTTGCCTCGTCGAGAACTGTATCGAGAATGCTTTTCTGCATCCGCTTGGCACGCGCTGCTTCAGGCCCTTTGCCTGCCGTCGCACCGAGGCCAAACATGCGCTCAAACACCAGACGTGGGTCCATTTCAGGGGCCATCGGCATGGTCTCGTTCTTCCATGCCAGATTAAACTGGTAGGCACAAGAGTAGCCGGAATCACACTTGCCCGAGCTGCGCTGCCCATCCGTGCTCAGCTCCAGCGATGGCAGCCGGGTGAGATGGCCGATCTTTTGCGCCGCGATCTGATCCACCGAGATGCCGAGATGAATGTCTGCACCCGCCGTTTTCTTCGGCATGCAGCCGGTGAGGAAAGTGGCCGTCGCACGAGCATGGTCACCGCCGCCATTGCCATGGCTGCGGGCGAAATCCTGCATCAGTCCTGAGACCACCATGAAATCATTGCGATGCTGCTCGATCTGCTTCAGCGAAGGCGAAAGCTGATAATTCACACCTTCTCCCGTGGGCATCCATTGCTCCACATTCACACCGTTGGGAATGTACATCCATGCGGCACGAACTGGCTTGGCCGCCGGCTTGCTCGCAGCAAAGGCACGCGCACCGAATGATTCCAGCAGCGGCAGAGAAATCATCGAACCCAGCCCCCGCAAAACTTGGCGGCGGCTGAGAGAATGGGCGGCGAGGGAGGTTTCGCGAAACTCGTTCATATACATTGTGATTACGCCAGAAGCGGGAAGAAACTTTCGTGCCAGACAGTAGCATACCCGACTCAACTGCCACGAAAGTAGTTGAAATTCCGCCTCGGCACGGCCCGATTAAGCTTCCCCCGCTAATCCCCCCCTAAAAAACATGAAGCACACCCGTCTCCTGCTCCTTTCCATCGCCACCTTCGCTCTCTCCGGCCTTGCCGAGGATGCCAGCGTCGCAACCATCGAACTCAAGCCGGACGCCAAGAATCCGCTGGGTTATGATAAGACCGAACTCAGCGTCACCGCAGGACAGAAGGTGAAGCTCACGCTCAACAACACCGGCAGCATCGCCCCGCAGCCGCACAATTTCCTTTTGCTCAAACCCGGCAAGCTTGACGCCGTCGGTGCACTGGCAAACGCCATGCTTGCCGATCCCCAGGGCATGGCCAAAAGCTACATCCCCGAAGCGGCCAAGCCTGACATCGTGGTCAACACCAAGCTCGTCATGCCCAACATGACCGAAACCATCGAGTTCACCGCCCCTGCAGAAGCTGGCGACTACCCCTACATGTGCACTTTCCCCGGCCACTGGCTCCTGATGCGCGGCGTGATGCACGTCACCAAGTAATTTAGACTCCACCCATAGCACCACCATGAAATACCTCCTCATCCCCACGTTCATCGCCCTGATCTCGCTCACTTCCATCGTTCGTGGCGAGGAGGGCAAGCTCGAAGTCAACGGACTCACCTTCAAGTTCGCCACGCCTTGGGCTGAAATCCAGAGCACCGGCATGTTCCGCGCCGGAACGCTGTCTGCGAAAGTGGAGGGCGCCGAGAAGCCCGTGGAAGCCGTGTTTTACAGCTTCCCCGGCCCTGGCGGCGGTGGTGACACTGAGGCCAACGTCAAACGCTGGCTGGGGCAGTTTCAGGGCACCCCTGAGTCCAAGCGTGAGGAACTCGATGCAGGAGGCAAAAAGATCACTCTTGTGACAGCCACCGGCACCTACAATGACGGCCCTCCCATGGGTGCCAAAACTCCCCGTGAGAACTACAGCCTCATCGCCGCCATTGTTCCAGCCGGAGAGTCGAACATCTTCGTGAAACTTACCGGGCCCAAGGATGCCATCGCCAAGCTGGCGGATGATTTCAAAAAAATCGTCCTCAGCCCTTTCGCCAAGTAAGCGGAACTTGAAATAACCGGTGCGTTTTCAAAAGCGGGTGGTCCTCCACCCGCTTTTTTGTGCCCTTCAGCCGGAGTCGTTGCAGGAGTGCCCAGTTGTTTTTTGACACAAGGCGTTCGAAAAACAAAAGCGAAGTTGGCACGCGCCATGCTTGAGCTTGGATCGGAGCTAAATTCCACCCACTGACTTATGCTGAAACTCAACCACACTCGAACCTGGCGCAGCATGGCAATTGCTGCGGTAGTTGCCCTCACCACACTCGCAATCAACCCCGGCGACGCCCGAGGTCAGACTGCTGCACCGGCACCCGCTGCCGCCCCCGCCCCGGCTGCCCCTCCTGCGGCAGCTCCCACCCCGGCTCCGGCCCCAGCAGCTGCTCCAGCTCCAGCCGCCGCTGCCGAGCCTGCCGCTGCAACCATTGAGCAACGTATTTTCGACTTGGAAAAATACGTGACCAATGGTCAGGCCGGTAAAGATGGTGACACCGTGTGGAAGTCCAACATCGCAGGCCCTGGCCCAGGTCACAACGCCTGGCAGATGACCAGCACTGCGTTGGTTATTTTCATGACCCTCCCCGGTCTCTTCCTGTTCTACGGCGGTCTCGTCCGCAGAAAGAATGTCCTCTCCGTCATCGCTCAGTGCATGGGCATCGCCGGTCTGGTCACCATCCTGTGGTGGGCATGTGGTTACAGCCTCTCCTTCGGTGCGGGCAACGCCTACATTGGAGACCTCTCGTTTAAGATGCTCGAAGGCGTGTCCCCTTACGCTTCCGGTGCCGGCTACTGGTGGATTTCAGACGCCATGTGGGCCATGTTCCAGCTCAGCTTCGCCATCATCACTCCTGCTCTGATCATCGGCGCGATCGCCGAACGCATGAAGTTCATCGCAGTGCTGGTTTTCGTCACCCTCTGGATGTTTGCCGTCTATTTCCCCTTCGCCCACATGGTGTGGAGCACGACGGGCCTCATGTGCGGTCCTCTTAACCCGGGTGCAGCCATCAAAGCCATCGACTTCGCCGGTGGCACAGTCGTTCACATGACCTCCGGCTGGAGCGCCCTTGTTCTCTGCCTCATCCTTGGCAAGCGCAAAGGTTACGGCAAGGAGCCCATGGCACCTCACAGCATGGTGCTCTGCGCAGTCGGCACTGGCATGCTCTGGGTCGGCTGGTATGGTTTCAACGCCGGCTCCGCTCTTGGTGCTGACGGCATTGCCTCCAATGCCTTCATGACCACCACGCTCGCTGCAGCCACTGCTGGTTTCGTCTGGGCTGTCACTGAATGGATCCTCAAAGGCAAGCCATCCGTCCTCGGCTTCTGCTCCGGCATCGTTGCTGGTCTCGTCGTCATCACTCCTGCTGCAGGCTTCGTCACCGCCAATTCGGCCATGATCATGGGTGTGGCTGCCGGTATCGTTCCGTTCCTTGCAGTTGCTTACCTGAAGAACCTTCTCGGCTATGACGATGCTCTCGACACCTTTGGTGTTCACGGCGTCGGTGGCACGATGGGAGCCATCCTCACCGGCGTGTTTGCTGATGAGAAGGCCAACTCCATCATTGCCGGCCTCAAGGAAGGTCTGCTAATGAATCAGCTCAAGGCTGTCGCCCTTACCATCGGCTGGAGCGTCGCCGCCACCCTGGTCATCACCATCATCGTGAAGATCGTTGTTGGTCTTCGCCCTGAGCCTGAAGTGGAAAGCACGGGCCTCGACCTCGCCGAACACGGCGAATCAGGCTACGAACATTAATCACGGCAGGACAAGTTCCTGTTAACCCAAACCGGGCTGAGCAATCAGCCCGGTTTTTTTATGCCTGCTTCTCACCATAGCAGCAGCATCGCCACGCACATGATCCCGTTGTTCAGCGCGTGTGCCGTCATCGGCGCGATCAAGCTCTGCCGCCATATGCGCAGAAAAGAAAAGGAGCACGCCAGCACCATGATCGCAGGCACACCTGCCCAGCCCTGCGGATGAACCACCGCAAACACAAACGCGCCCAGCACCATGCCCAGCAGCCAGCGCAGCCATGCGGACAATCCGGGAAACAGCATGCCACGGAACATGATTTCCTCCGAAATCGGCGCCCAAACCACCGCCAGCAGGATCGCGCCGAATTTCGCCCAGCCATTGCCCGCAAAAACCTCCACAATCGGATGGGATGGAAACTCGCCCGTGAGTTTCATGATCCATGACGCCGCGATCATCCCCACCACCAGCAGAGGCAGTGATGCAAGCCAGCCCAGCACTCCAGCCCCCATCTCTCTCCACAGGCCCTGCCCACGGTGCAGCCCCAGCACCTCGCGCCAATGGAAACGCGACATGCCACGCAGCAGCGGCCACGTCATGCCGGTGAACAGAGCAATCAAGGCAGGCCCATAAGCTGCCCAGCCTGGCAAAGGCACTGACAGCACACGCAGCAGCCAGGGTGGAAAAACAAACAACACCAGAAAAATCGTAAACCCCTCCAGCAGCACACCGCCCTCCACGCGGCTGCGCATTGCCAAGGTCAGGCTTATTTTCCCGCTGCGCCAGCGGACGAAGCCAAAGATCAACACCCCCAGTCCACCTGCCGCCAAGCACATTCCCAGCAAGCTGAAGCCAATCAGAGCCACCGCCGTTTTCATGCCTTGCTGTGCTACGGTTCGCTTTGCCTCATCATTCCCAGTCTGTGCACGGGCAAGCTCAGCGATCCAGCCATGACGCCTCCGGAATTTTGTCCAGGCCTCGTCCTGCACCTCTCCGTTCATCGCTCTCATGCGCTCCAGCGTCGCCACATCCGCCTGCAGGTCCACATCCTTCGCTGCCAGCGCATCAAACTTCGCCTTCGCAGGCCAGACATGAGTCACGCTGCCTTCCACGATCAACACTCGCAGCTCGTCCGCCTTTCCACGGGATACCTTGACCACATTCTCCATCAGCTTCTCGTCAAAGTTTGACTGCCATTCCCCCAGGGCATTGTCACCCATCAGCCCCTGCACCCCCACAACATAACGCGCCATCAGCTCCAGCATGCGGTTTGGATGTACTTCGGCTCCGCCTCCCGCCCTGTTCTCTGACTGCTTTCGCACCACAAACACCACGCAGGCAACGATCACGCACACTGCCAGCAGCGCCCCCAGCCGCGAAAAGCGTGGGGACATCACAGGCTTCGATGCAGGCAGCGGCGGTGGTACTGGGGAGTCATTCATAATGGCCACCGATCAAACATCGCCTGATCAGCAAAGGCACGAACAATTCGGTTCTCCCGCCTCGTTCAGTCTTCTCCAACCATGCGCACCTCCCTATTTCTCCTGCTCACCGCCTCCGCCCTGGCTCAAACCCCGCGCCCCGGGGTGAACTACGACGAAGCCAAAGTCGGCACTGATCCGCTGCCCGATTTGAGGCTTACCACCGTCGATGACTGGACTCAAAAGCGCCGGCCCGAGATTTTCAAACTCTTCGAGGATCACGTCTATGGCAAAACACCCGCCGACATCGGTACGCCCAAATTTGAAGTCACCGCGACGAAAACAGACGCCCTAGGCGGCCTCGCCACACGCAAATTCATCCACATCTCGCTGCCCAGCCGCCCCGCATGGCCAGGCATGGATGTGATGCTCTACACTCCCAATGCCTCCAAGGCTGCGCCATGCTTCGTCGGCCTCAGCTTCGGCGGTAATCATGCCGTCAGCACCGAGACCGACGTGCCGCTCAGCTCCCGCTGGATGCGCGAGAGCAAGGAAAAGAACATTATCGATCATCGCGCCACAGAGGCCACCCGTGGGACCGAAAGCAGCCGCTGGCCGCTCGAACTGATCCTCAAGCGCGGTTTCGCTGTCGCCACCGCCTATTACGGCGACATCGAACCCGACCACGCCGACGGCTGGAAGGAAGGCCTTCGCGCCGCCGTCAGCAAGGATGGGGCGAACACCGTCTGGAAAGACGGTGAATGGGGTGCCATCGGCGCTTGGTCATGGGGGCTCAGCCGCATTGCCGACTACCTGCAAACGGATGCGCAGATCGACGGCAAACACCTCGCCGTCATCGGTCACTCACGCCTGGGCAAAACCTCCCTCTGGGCGGGCGTGCAGGACACCCGCTTCGGATTCGTCATCTCCAATGATTCCGGTGAAGGCGGCGCAGCCCTCATGCGGCGTGATTTCGGTGAAACCACCGCCATCATCACCAAGGCCTTCCCGCACTGGTTTACTCCCAATTACAAAAACTACGCTGGAAACGCCGCCGCCTGCCCGGTGGACATGCACATGCTCATCGCCCTTGCCGCGCCACGCCCCATCTACATCGCCAGCGCCGCCGAAGACCACTGGGCCGATCAGAAAGGCGAGTTCCTCTCCGGCAAGTTTGCCAGCCCGGTTTACGCTCTTTTTGGCAAACAAGGCGTCGTCGTAGATTCACAACCCGCCATCGACACCCCCGTCGGCGATTTCATCGGCTACCACATCCGCACCGGCAAACATGACGTCACTGATTTCGACTGGACCCAGTACCTGAATTTTGCCACTAGGCATTGGTCCAAGTAAGAAGACTCGCGTTCACATTGTCACTTGCTGCATTCCAAAGCCCGTGTGTCTTGGGGCTGTATTTCCCACGCCATGCCCGCCAAAAAAGCGAAAACCAAATCCGCGCCCAAGAAGCCTTCCCCGAAGCCGTCCAAAAAGCTCCGCAATGTCCCCTTCTGGATCGGCTTTGATCTCGGCGGCACGAAGATGATGGCCTCGGTGCTTGATTCAAACTACACCGTGCTCGGCTCTGCGCGCAAATCCACCAACGGCTCCGACGGTGCCGCCAAGGGCCGCAACAAAATCGTCAAAGCCATTCATGAGGCCATTGCCGAGGCTGGCGTGGATCCCAAGGGCCTGCAGGGCATCGGCATCGGCTGCCCCGGCCTAGTGAATCCTGACAGAGGCATTCTCATTTTCGCGCCCAATCTGGGTTGGACCAACATGGCGCTGCGCAAGCTGCTGCAAACCCATTTCAAATGCCCCGTCGCGGTGCTGAATGATGTCGATGCCGGCACCTATGGCGAGTATGCGCTCGGCGCAGGCAAAGGCGCGCGTTCGCTGCTAGGCGTGTTTCCCGGCACAGGTGTCGGGGCGGGATTTGTCTACAACGGCCAGCTGGTCATGGGGCGCGCCATCTCAGCCATGGAGCTGGGAAATTTGCTGCTGCCCGGCACCCACATCGGCAGCCCGGTGTTCGGCACCGTGACGCTCGAAGACCTCACCAGCCGTCTCGCGCTCGCCTCTCAGGCAGGGCTGGCCTGTTATCGCGGCCAGCTTGCTGATCTCGATAAAAAAACCCAGGGCGCGCTCCGCAACATTCGCAGCAAAGCGCTCGCCAATGCCTTCCGCAGCGGCGAAGACGCGGCCATGATCATGTTCCGCAACTCCATCCGCTATCTCGGCATGGGCGTCGCCACAGTGGTCAACCTGCTGGCTCCTGACCGCATCACGCTCGGTGGCGGTTTGGTCGAGGAATTGCCTGAGCTCTACATGAACTTGCTCAAGGAAGAGGTCGAGCACTACGCCATCCCGGAACTTGCCCGCGGGATCAAATACTCGCTTGCCAAACTTGGGGGCCAAGCCGTGGCCGCCGGTGCGGTCGCATGGATGCGGAGCACCGGAAAATAACCACCGAAGAATGCTTCATCACGTATCCAATCCATGAGTGACGCGACTCCACCTGTCACGCTCAATCCGCCGCCGGAACATGCCGTCATTTATGTGGGTGCGGCTTCTGTTTCGCTCGTCATCGGCCGGAAGGATGACAAGGGCCAGTTTATCAGCATCGAAAGCCTGGACCGTCCGCTGCCCGTCGCGCGTGATATTTTCCGCGCCCGCAGCATCTCGCGTAACACCGTCGATCAAGCAGCCGCCATCCTTCGCGATTACCTTCAGACGATGCGCGAGTATGGCATCCCGTCTTCGCAGTTGCGCCTGTTCACCTCCAACATCCTCGCGGAGGCCGTCAATCACGAGATTTTCCTGAACCGTCTCCAGGTTCACAGCGGGGTCGCCCCAAGCCTCATCGATGACGGCAACATGACGCGCCTGGTCTATCAGATCGCCCAGCGCATGCTGCTGAAGAATCCGCTGCTCGCCAAGGGGAACACCTTTGTCTCCCACATCGGCCCCGGCAACACGCGTGCGATCTATTTCCAGCAGGGCCGCCTCGCCGCCTACAGCAACTACCGCCTCGGCATCTTCCGCGCCCGGGAGGCTATCGCTTCGCCGGATGACGAAGCACTCCAGCAGATGGTGCATCTGGAGGAACACATCCGAGGGGTCGTGGATCACCTCGCGCAGGATTATTCCAACGTGAAAATCGACCATCATGTCGCCATCGGCGCGGAGATTCAAAGCGTTGCCCCACGGCTTGGCAAAGCGCGCCACGGTGCCCATCGCGTGCTGGAAAACGATCTCGCGCGTCTCACCGACAAACTGGCACGACTGAATCCCGATGAACTCGTGCGTGAGCTCCACGTGCACTACACCGGCGGTGAAGGCATCATCCCGGCGCTGCAGACCAATCTCGCGCTCGCCCGTCGTTTTGGCGATGATTCGCTTTGGGTGCCTGAAGGTGACTTCCAGCTCGAGCTCATGCTGGATTTGATGACCTCCGGCTCGCGCACAGCGATTTTCCAGGAAGAAGTCATGCAGGCCGCCTGCGAGATCGGCCTGCGCTACAAAACTGATCGAAAACACGCCGACCACGTCGCCAATTTCTCCCGCCAGCTTTTCCGTGAGCTGCAGCATCTGCACGGGCTGGACGCCAAATACGAACTCGTGCTCCGTATCGCGGCCACCCTGCATGAGGTCGGCATGTTCATCAGTCCGCGTGAGCATCACAAGCACAGCCTCTACATCCTCATGCACACCGAGATCTTTGGCCTCAGTTCACATGACCGCGTGATGGTCGCCCTGCTCGCCCGCTATCATCGCCGTTACAATCCTGAGCCCAATCACCCGCACTTCTCCGACCTCTCACGCGAAGAGCGCATGATCGTGCTCAAGCTCGCTGCGCTGCTGCGCCTCGCAGACGCTCTGGATCGCAGTCACGCGCAGCGCATCAAATCCATCCAGCTCCGCCCCGAAGGCACCCGGCTCAATGTGCTGACCCAGGGGGCGGATGACACCACAGTCGAACAGATCGCCATTGATATGAAATGCGACCTCTTCCGCGAAATTTACGGTTATGACATCATCCTCGCCAAATCCTGACCCATCAACCGCACCGCCGCCGCTGCGCCTGACCGAGGATCACTTCATCAACCGTGAGCTGAGCTGGCTCGCCTTCAATTCTCGTGTTCTGGACGAAGTGGCGCGCGCTGATCTGCCCGTGCTCGAACGCGTCAAGTTTCTCGCCATCACCGCGTCGAACCTTGATGAATTTTTCATGGTCCGCATCGGCGCCCTGCAGTTTCTGCGTGAGCAAGGCCTGCGCGTGCGCGACAACGCCGGCCTCACTCCCACCCAGCAATGGGAACAGGTGCACCAGCAGGCCGCCGTCTTTGTAGCGCGGCAGTATGACATCCTGCATCAGCAACTCGTGCCCATGATGAAGGAGAAGGGCATCCGGCGCCTCCTCAACACCGAGCTCACACCCGCACAGCGCACGGTGCTGCATGAATACTTTGACGAGCACATCTTCCCGGTGCTTTCGCCAGTGGTGGTGGAAGACACCAGCGCTCGTGCGGCCATACCGGCGCTGAACATCATCATGCTCTGCACCGTGACCGGCGGCGACAATGGTCACACGGAAAAGCGCCATGTGCTGCTGCCGCTGCCCGCCAATCTGCCACGTCATGTCCTGGTGCCTGATCCTGAGGGCGGCCAGTACCTTTACGTGAACCTCGAAGATGTCGTCGCTCTGTTCATCGGTGAGTTTTTCCCTGCGGAAAAAGTCTCCGCTCCCGCACGCTTCCGCGTCAGCCGCAACACGGACATCTCCGTCGACGACGAAAGCGCCTTCGACCTCGCCAGCGAAATGGAGGAGGTGCTCGAAAAGCGTCTGAAGAGCCCCGCCATCCGCATCGAAATCGAGACCGGTGCCTCACGCGAGCACACCCGCATCATCCGCGATCTTTGCGGCGCGCGCACCGCGCAGATTTATGACATCCCCGGCGAGCTCGATCTGCGCGCCTACTTTCAGATCGCAGGCATCTCAGGTTTTGAGGAGCTCAAGGTCGAGCCCTGGGACAGCCTCCCCAGCACCGCCATCACACCTGGTGAAAGCATCTTTGATGCGATCAAACGCGGTGACATCCTGCTGCATCATCCCTTTGAGAGCTTCGAGCCCGTCCTCGCTCTGGTGGAGGAAGCCGCGGCTGATCCGAACGTCATCGCGATCAAACAGATCCTCTACCGCACCGCCAAGAACAGCCGCATCATCTCCGCGCTCATCCGTGCCGCGCAGGCCGGCAAGCACGTCACCGTGCTGGTGGAGCTGAAAGCGCGCTTCGATGAAGCGCGCAATCTCGAACGTGCCACAGACCTCATCAACGCAGGCGCGCAGATCATTTACGGCGTCGCCGGTTTGAAGACTCATGCCAAGGTCTGCCTCGTCATGCGCCGCGAATCCGGCCACATGACGCGCTACATGCACTTCGGCACCGGCAATTACAACGAAGCCACCTCCAAACTCTACACCGACATCAGCCTGCTCACCTGCCGGGCTGATTTTGGCGCTGACGCCTCCGCGTTTTTCAACACCGTCACAGGACGCTCACGTTTCGTGCATTTTAGCAAACTCAGCATGGCCCCCTATGGTCTGCGCGAGCGCCTGGTCTCCATGATCCGCAGTGAAACCGAACGCGCCCGTCAGGGCGAAGCCGCTGAGATCATGCTCAAGATGAACGCGCTCGAAGACCGCCAGATGATCGCTGCGCTCTATGAAGCCTCCCAGGCGGGCGTGAAGATCCGCCTCAACGTGCGCGGCATCTGCTGCCTGCGTCCGGGTATCAAAGGCATCAGTGAAAACATCAGCGTCGTCAGCATCATCGACCGCTATTTGGAACACGCCCGCATCTTCTGGTTCCGCCAGGGTGGCAAGCCCGCCGTGTTCATAGCCAGTGCGGACTTCATGAACCGCAACCTTTCCAAGCGCGTCGAGCTCCTCACGCCCGTTGAAGACCGGGAGGCGCGCAAACGCCTGCAGCACATCCTCGAAGTCCACTTCGCTGACACTGCCCGCGGCCGTATACTCAAGGCCGATGGCACCTGGCAACTGCTCCAAGTCACCGCCGCCAAAGCACGCCGCTCTCAGGAGCAGTTTGCCCGCGAAATGGCCAAGCGTGCGCGACAGTCCAATGAATCACCCGACGTGCTCGTGCCTCATACTCCCAAGTGATTTGCCCTGGAGTTTTTTTCACGCCACAGCCAGCTTAAAATCAGCGGGAGCCAACATGACCGGAACATCAATGGCGGCCATATCACCTTCATGGGTCACAAGAATGTTACCGCCGTGCGTGTCTGCACAGATCACTCGGTCAACCTCTCGGAACCAGGCGCTTTTTCCTCGCCAAACAAAGCGCTGAAATCCGTGCTGGCTGAAAAACATCTCAATTTCCTCTATCTCGGCCGGGCGTCCTTGGATTGCCTGCTGCGAAGTGATGATCCGAATCAATGCAAAGCTCGGCTCAACGACTCCTTCCAGTTCAATATCATCCCCAAAAACTTGGTTCTGAAGCCTCAGGCGATCAAGGTAGCCTGATGGCGTTGCTTCAGTGGCATCAGGCATGACCCCGAAAGAATTGTCATAGGTTGCCTTTAACACGCGCGGGCTCTCGCTTCCAGATTTTGGAAACCACACCTCATGCTCGTAGCCAAAGGCATCTGGTGGCCTGCTCAGCTCCTCGAAATGGCAAAACCTTCCGCTTCTTTCGGCCCAGCGTCGGAGGGCTTCGATTTCGGCTGCAAGGCGTGTCGTTGCAAATAGACCTCCACCTCGGCAAATTGCTTCAGCGCCTCGGCGCGTGTTTTCAAGGGCGACTTCAAGCGTGCTTGACGCATCTGCGCTGCGAATTGCTCCGGGGTCATTTTGCATCCTCCGACATGTTAATATGAAAATAGACGCTCAGACTGACAGCGCAAGCCCCCATGGAAGCCATTACGTAGCCGCCCACAGCGCCTTGTAAACCAGCGCCCCGACGATCCCGCCGATGATCGGACCAACGACTGGAATCCACGCATAGCTCCAGTCAGAACTGCCTTTGCCAGGGATCGGCAGGACGAAATGAGCAAGGCGTGGACCGAGGTCACGTGCAGGATTGATGGCGTAGCCAGTGGGCCCTCCGAGAGACAGTCCAATCGCCCCCACAAGCAGGCCGACCAGCGCAGGTGCAAGGCCTTTGTCGAAGCCTGAATTAGGCACCAGATTGGCAGGAGACAGGATTGCCAGGATACCAAGGACAAGCATGGCGGTGCCGATGATTTCACAGATCAGGTTGCCCACGTTATGGCGGATAGCCGGTCCAGTACTGAAGACCGCAAGCTTGTCTCCTTTGGATTCCGTCACCGGCCAGTGTGGCAGGTAGGCCAGCCAGACCAGCACACCGCCGATAAATCCGCCCACTATCTGCGCGGCAATGTAGCCGGGAACCAGCGCCCAATCGAATTTACCGATCGTCGCCAGACCGATGGTCACTGCGGGATTCAAATGCCCGCCGCTGACGGCAACCACGCAATAAACTGCCACGGCCACCGCAAAGCCCCAGCCCGCAGTGATTACTATCCAGCCCGCATTATTGCCCTTCGTCTGCTTCAGCACCACATTTGCGACGACACCGTCGCCGAGGAGTACCAGGATCATCGTACCGAGGAGTTCTGCAAGATTGGCGGACATGGTGGTGCTTAATTGGTTGAATTTCAGCGCAGGCTATCGGGCCGGGCCAAAAAGAGCAAGCATGGAGATTCAGCCCGCCTCAGGATGCGCTGCCCAATGGGGACACATAATTCAGTGCGATAGTCAGAAAGAAATTCGAAACCAACATCGTCAGCGAGGAGTAAACCACCGAACGTGTGGTGCCGAGCCCCACACCGACGGCACCGTTCTCCGCCATGAGTCCCTGATGGCAGCTGATCAGCGTGATGATGACACCAAATACCAGCCCCTTGAACATGCCGATTCCCACATCCAGCACCTCGGTGTGATCCACGGTGTGCTGCCAGAACCAGCCGCCCGGCACATCAAAACCGTACACGATCAGCGAATAGGAC
>JAPLUN010000369.1 GCA_026397715.1 Verrucomicrobiota bacterium | reverse complement strand
GGCACCGCCGATGATCTGGCGGAACTGCAGCAGCGCCTGCAAGCAGCGGGCGTTGACCTGCCCTACACCGAGCTGGCGCATGGAGGCGATCCCTCACGCCGCCTCGCCCTCCTCTCGCGCCTGCCTATCAAGACGCGCAACACGCAAACCACACTCACCTATCAAATCGGAGCGCAGACACTGCCATTTCAGCGCGGCATTCTCGATGTGACGATCGCCATCACGCCCACCTTTGATCTGCATCTGCTGGGAGTGCATCTGAAGTCCATGCGCACGGTTTCGGAGGCTGACCAGGCCGAGATGCGCCGCAATGAAGCACGTCTGCTGCGCCTGCACATCGACTCCATCTTCACCCAGGAGCCAGGTGCCTGCATCCTGGCCTACGGTGACTTCAACGCCCACCGCAACGAGCCCTCCCTCGCGGAAATCATGGGCAGCCCGCGATCTGCGGAGACCTCCCTGACTGATGTCCTCCTGCGCGATGCCAATGGCGAGGTCTGGACCCATTTCTGGGATACAGCGGACATCTACTCACGCCTCGACTACTGCTTCACCAGCCGTCTGCTGCGGCCGCACATCGACACCCGCAGCTCCTTCGTCCACGCCGACCGCGATTTTTACAGAGCCAGCGATCACCGCCCCCTGGTCCTCAAAATCAGCCCTTCGCCGATTTTGAAATGACCTGAGGAAATAAAGCCCCACCTACTGCTTCACAATCTTCAGCACTCGGTTGTTGTAGCTGTCCGTGATGTAAAGCTCTCCCGTGTCTGGCTTGATGGTGACGCCATGCGGACGTGCAAGCTGACAGCCCGTGGTCGGAACATACCGACGCACCAAATGCGCCTCGGCATCCGCGATGATGACGCTGTCGTCCTTGTCCACGCAGAGGTGCTTGGGGCCGTTCATTGTGGCTTCAAGGGCGGGACCGCCATCCCCTTCCCCACCCTTTTTGCCACTGGCATTGACCACGGTGCGGATATGGCCGGTTTTATCGACCACTCGCAGCGCATTGCCACCGCGTTCGAGAATATAGATGTTTCCCTGACGGTCCGGCGCCACAGCACGTGGATCTGAGAGCGGGGCGTCGATGGCCACAGCGCCGTCCTCAGGCTTGCCCCGCTTGCCATTGCCAGCGATCACTTTGCTCTGGTGCGTGGCAAGATCAAGTTCATACACTCTCAGCAGATCCGCGATGTAGAGCTTGGTCCCCTCAAAGTTCAGCGTGATGCAATAAGGACCATTTCCCTTTTCCTTGCCAGCCGGGGCACGCCAGCCTTCAAGATTGGAAACGATGCGCGCCTTCACATCCACCACACGCACACGGCCGTTCCAGGTGTCAGCGATCAATACATTGTCATTGGGCAGCACGGCCAGATTGTGCGGACCATTAAACTGCGCACGAATGGCCTGCCCACCGTCACCGCTGTCTCCGGGCTTCAGTTGTCCGGCCACATGCTGGATGGTGCCTCCGCCATCCACCTGCAGCAGGCGGTTGCCTGACACCATCTCAACGATCCACATATGTCCGCCTGAGTCGAAGGCGGTGCCAAAGGGCTCCTTCAACACCGCATCCGTCGCTGCGATGTCCATGGCATCCTGCGTCCCCCCGCCAGCGACGAGCACGATTTGATCTGCGTGCGCGATGATGGGCAGACTAAGGGCAAAGAGGCAGGTGCGGAGTGAAATCATGGTGATGAAGAGATACTTGCTGAAGCGCTGATTTTTTCCAAAGGATATTCGCAATGATAATGCAGCCATTTTCAGAATTTCACGCACTCGGCATGGCGATTGCTTTAACATTAGGATGCTCTCTCCCATCCAAGAGTACGTCGAACAATTGTATTCACGCTACGCGTCCAGCATGGACGGTCATGTGGCAGACTATATCCCCGAACTGTCCAAGGCCGATCCACGCTTGTTTGGCATCTGCATCGCCACGCGCGACGGACATGTGTATGAAGTTGGCGACACCCGCCATGCCTTCACCATCCAGTCCATCTCCAAAGCCCTGGTCTACGGCCTCGCGTTGGAAGACCGCGGTGAAAGCCATGTCCTGTCGCGAATCGGTGTGGAGCCCTCGGGTGAAGCGTTCAACGCCATCAGTCTCAAAGAAGGCACCGGCGCCCCGTTCAACCCCATGATCAATGCCGGCGCCATTGCTACCGCCGGACAGATCCTGAAAAAAGACGGCCAGAGCCGCATCGACCGCGTGGTGAATTACCTGAGTGGCTTCGCCGGAAGGCCGCTGGAGATTAATCAGTCAGTCTATCGTAGCGAGAGCGAAACCGGACACCGCAACCGGGCCATTGGCTGGCTGCTGCGCAATTTCGGCATTCTGGATGAAGACCCGGATGAGACCTTGGAAACTTATTTCCAGCAATGCTCGGTGGAGGTCACCTGCCGGGATCTGGCGCTGATGGGAGCCACACTGGCCAATCAAGGCATCCAGCCCTTGACGCGCAAACGCGTCATCCCCTCCGAGTACGTGGACAATGTGCTGGGCGTCATGGCCACCTGCGGCATGTACGACTGGTCCGGCGAATGGATCTACCGCGTGGGCCTGCCCGCCAAAAGCGGTGTCGGCGGCGGCATCTTGGCCGTGCTGCCCGGACAACTCGGCATCGGCATCTTCTCCCCTCCTTTGGACAAACAAGGCAACAGCGATCGCGGCATCAAAGTCTGCATGGATCTGTCTCGCGAACTGGCGCTGCACATGCTCAATCCGACCGCGACTCCTCTCTCGGCCATCCGCCTGGCCTATCATGGCGGTGAGGTGGTCTCACGCCGTCGGCTGACACCGCAGGCGCGAGAACTGCTGCGTGTGAACGGCTCCATGATCCAGGTCATGGAACTTCAGGGCGGCCTCACCTTCACCACCATTGAGCCGGTCATTCGCCATGCCACGTCGCTGGCCGCAGAATGCAAGCACATCATCTTTGACCTCCGTGCGGTCGTCAATGCCAACTCCGTGAGCCTGATCCTGCTCGCCAACCTCGGCGCACGCCTGGCCCCTCACGGAGTGCGCGTAATCTTCTGCCAGCCCGCCAAGCTCATGACCTCGCTGCGCACAGTAGGCATCGCTGAAACGGACATCTTCCCCACCATGGATGCCGCCTTGGAACACTGTGAGGACTCCCTGCTGCTCGAAGTCTCCGGCGTCTCCTGGCGGCCGCATGCGCCGCTGTCGCTCAAATCCTGCTCCCTTTTCAGCCAGTGTACTAACGAGGACATCGCCTTTCTCGAAAAAGAACTGCAGCGGCGTCAGTATGCGGGCGATCAGACCATCATCCGCACAGGAGAAACGGCCGCTGAGATGTTTGTGCTGGTCGGCGGCACCGTGGAGGTGCAGATCCATACCGATCATCAAACGCGCAAACGCATCGACGTCCTCACTGCCGGCATGACCGTGGGTGAAATGGCCTTTCTGGACGGCTCAGCGCGCTCGGCCGACATCGTGGCCTTGGAGCCGGTGGAATGCGTGGTCATCACCAAAGCCTGGTTTGATTCCCTGAACGAGCGTAACCCCTCACTAAAGATCACCCTGCTGCAGGAAATGACGCAGGAAATCGCCACGCGCCTGCGCCAGGCAAACCTGTCCATTTCTGCCTTCCACCACTCGTAGCAGTAGTTCTTGAGACTTGCGCGATAGACTTACAACCGTGTCTTGAAGGCCAACGGCCTTCCGTCATACAGCCCAGGGGTGCCG
>JAPLUN010000422.1 GCA_026397715.1 Verrucomicrobiota bacterium | reverse complement strand
AACAACATGTTCTTCACTCCCGAGACCGGCATCGAAGCCGCCGCCAAAGGCATCGAGATGTGCGTGAAAAACCTGCGCGAAAAATTCCCCGCCGCCGCCATCGTCGTGGCCAAGATCCTGCCCGCCAACGCTCCCGGCACTCCCTTCTACGAAGACATCAAAAAGACCAACGCCGCTCTCGATCCTCTCAAGCTCGAAAGCGATCCCAAGGTGAAAGTGCTCGATCTGTGGAGCGACTTCACCAACCCCGACGGCACCTTGAAGCCCGCTCTTTTCACCCCGGACAACGTCCACCTCTCCCCCGCAGGCTACGGCGTTTATGCCAATCGTTTGCAGCCCCTGCTTGAGCAGCTTTCCGGCAGCCGCTGAGCCCCCCCTTTGCTGCCATGACTTCCCGCCTGCTTCTCAGCATGCTCCTTGCCTGCGTGCCATGGACGGCGGCGCAAGCGGCAGATCAATACCTGCTGCTCAACTACAGCACCAGCATCGACTCCCAGACTCAGTCCACGGAGATGATGACCTATGTGCATGACAAATTTGGCACAGCCAGCAGGGCATCCTCATTGAAGGTGGGCGTGGCCATCATCTACACGCCGCAGGATCGCCTCGCCGAGCATGCATTGCGCCTCAAGGCCGATCTTGATCTCGCCAGAAAGCTCCAGGTCCCCGTGCTCATCCAGGTGGACACTGAGAACTGGCTGCCGGAGCCGCTGCTCAACTGGTATGACCCGCAGAAGCCGGGCTATGATCCCGCCAAGGTGGCTGATGTGGAATGGTATGGCTGGACTCCCGACACCGCCGTGAAGCTCTGCTGGCGCAACTGGGGCACCATGCTGCGCGTGGGGCCTCACCCGAATCTGCTGAGCCCGCGTTTCCAGGAGTGGGAGCGCGGCATCTACGCGGCGCTCGCACCCGTCGTGGTGCAGTGGCTCAAGGAACTTCCCGCAGACCAGCAGTGGCTCTTTGTCGGCTGGAAGTGCGGCTGGGAGACCACGCCCAACAGCCAGTATGCGTACTTCAAAGATGGTAACAGCTACTACCCGCGCACGGAAAATCCCAAGTGGGTGGAGGCAGACAAGCAGATCATTGGTTACAACGCCGCGCAGACCGCCGGCATCCAGACCAGCGGCGTGCTGGACTACCAGCACACCTACGACGTCTTCATGAAAATCATCGGCAGACATCTGGGCTTCCTCGCATCCACAGCGCGCACGCTCGGCCTGCCGCGTCAGAAACTCTTCGTGCATACCATCGTGCAGGGCGTGGACCGCTACAACATGGACTCCCAGTTCAACGCCGACAGCAACCCCTCCCCCTCCTTCTACGGCAAGCCAACCACTTCACTGCGCGACAACCCCAGCTTCATGCGCTGCCTCACCAAGGCCCGTGCTGAACTCGGCACCACCGGCTACGGCATCGGCGAGTTCAATCTCGGTGCTCAAGACTACGCCACCTGGCACCCGTGGTTCACCGAACGCCTGCTCCGGGATCCCGACTGCCTCTTTCAGGCGCTCTACAATTACGACACGGTGAAAGGCAAACCCGAAGTCGAGCGGGCCCTGCTCGATGCGATGTCCTCCGCGCCGCTCAAGAAATGAGATGCATGCCTGATAAGCAGGCAAATCATGCACTCCCGGCCATGCTCAATGATTTGAGTGCGCCTTATCCTGCGCTATGGCGGGGCGCACATCCGCCACTCCCGCACGCCAACCGCCCGCAGCATCCTATGAATCACACCCCGTTTGCCATCACTCTGTTTGCCATGCTGTCGGTGATGGTCCTGCACACAGCCGCAGACACGGCACCGGCGGACTGGATGCCACGCAATGAAGATGGCGTGCAGCTATGGTGGGTGGAGGGCGCGCCCAAGGTGTTTAACAGCAGCCTGCGTCCCAAGAACGAAACACTGGCCTTCCAGTTTGGCAGCGAGAGGCTGCTCTTCGACACCCAGCACGTGCGCCCGCTCACTGGCGACTGGGACTGCGCCATTGTCTCTGAAGGACGACGCTACACATGCACCGGCCACGCGGCGCCCAAGGATGAATTTTTCCAGCCGGTGCGCTTCGTGGAGTGCGGGCGCTTTTTCCAGCGTGTCGTCATTGAAGATCTGAAATTCGCCGATGCAGAAGGCCACGAATGGGGCGGCCATGCTCGGCTGGAGATCACCACATGGCCAGACCGCCTCGCCTTTCGCCTGGAGTGCGATGGCACTGAAACGCTGGAGCTGCGCCATGGCGGCAAAACGAGCACAGGCGCCAAGTCGGTGCTGCTGGAGGCGGTGAGCGCGGCCTCCACCGCCGTGGTGGAGTCGGAGCTTCCAGTGGAGTTTGATGCAGCGCTGGGCTGCCACCGTCTCGCGCTTCCAGAGCAGCCGTGGAGCAATGCAGCACGCACGTATTACCCTGAGGAGCACCTCGATCGCGTGGACCGCCACCGCGTGACGCTGCGCAATGATGCCGACACCCCCACGGTGGCGCGCCTGATGTTCACCCAGCAGAAGCACCTCACCATCACCGGCTTCCAGCCCATGCTCTGCGATCCGGATGGCACGCCCACCGGTCTGCCCGTGCAGCTCTCAAAGAACTGGCACCAGCGCCCGGAGAAAGGTGTGCTGCCGCATGAGGGGCCGTGGTTTCATGGCTTCGCGTATGTGCGTGTGCCACCGAAGTCGAAGCGCGATTTTGTTTTCCAGATGGTGCATGCGCGCTACGGCGGTGTGTGCGCGGCATCGCATGCGCAGCTCAGCCTCATCGGCTGGGGGCACAATCAGTTTTGGGATCAGGTGGCGGTGGGCAGCTTTGGCGAGAGCATCTGCTTTGAGCCCGGGCGCGTGCAGCGGCGCTGCTTCATCACCGATGTGCGCCCGCTCATGACACTGCCGCATGAGCCCGCTGCCAAACCCTGGGGCTGGGCGGAGAACTGCGGCGGCGGCGACTTCCTCATGTGGATGGATGCCGAGGGCCGCTACCAGCCGATGAAATCGACTCGCACAAACTACCACTCCCACGGACCCTGCCTCACCCATGTGAGCTACAGCGAAGAATCCAGCGGCGGAGAGATCTCCGCGCAGATGGATGTCTCCGTGCCCGCAGCAAACGATCACCTGCGCACCTTCATCCGCCTGCGCTACGAGGTCCGCCAGCCGGTGAGGTGGAAACGGCTCGCGTTCTTCCAGCTCGGCGCGGATTTTTACAACACCGTCCCCGCACGCCGCGTCGCCATCGGCGATGTCACCGGCCTGCGCGAAGAATGGGAGCCGCGCCGCGCCAAGGACGAGTATGACCGCACCGCCCTGCCCCTCACAGGTGCAGGCGCATGGATCTCCGTGCATGGCGTGGAGCGCACGCTGCTGACCAAGGG
>JAPLUN010000498.1 GCA_026397715.1 Verrucomicrobiota bacterium | reverse complement strand
ATTTCTGCCGTCTGAAACGCTGGGCCTGTGCCAGCACTCGGCGAGACAAACTCGCCGCACATTTCCTCTCACTTATCCAGTTTGCTGCTGTCATCGACTGGCTTCAATATGGACGTTGAGGGGTTTTCAAACACCGCCTAGATCCTTTCACCGCATCTTGATGTGTTCCCGGCTCCAGAGGCCTGGAGCATCATAGTGAGCTGGCAACTCCCCTCACACCACCGCCGGTGCCGGCTGCGGGGCCTGCCACGCAGCCATCGAAAACCGCTTCATCAGCGAGCCTGCCGCGACGTACCCGAAGCCGAAGAAGAACAGCAGCAGGAACGGAATGCTGCCCCACTGGCCGCGCTGGGCGGCAAGGGCGATCATCCAGCCGAAGTAGCCGGTGAGCAGGACTTCGATCCACAGGGCGATGGACTTGCCGGCCTTGTAGCGGGAGCGCTGCTTGCTGGCCTGCGCTTTGTTTTCCATGCCGTATTTCGGCGTGCGGACGAATTCGGACGACTGATTGAGCAGCGCTTCCAGCACGGCCTTGCCGTTGTTGATGCTCATGCCGATGCCGAGGGCGAGCAGCATGGGCACATACGGCAGCGTTTTGAGCCAGCCCCAGCGGCCCTGGGCGCCCTGCGCGGTCATGTAAAAGATGATGACGCTGAGGGAGGCGAAGAAGAACACGGGCACGTCCACAAACACCGCCTTGTGCCAGCTGCTGCCCATCACGAAATTCGCGGGGTACATCAGCACCAGGGTGCAAAGCGTGAGCAGGTAGGCGAAGTTCGACGTGAGGTGGGAGGTGGCCTCGATCTTCAGGCTCAGGGGGATGTCGCTGCGCCACACGTTGCCGAGGGTCTTTTTGCACACCTGGATGCTGCCCTTGGTCCAGCGGTGCTGCTGGCTCTTGAAGCCGTCCATGTCCGGCGGGAGCTCGGCGGGGACGACGACGTCCTTGAGGTAGATGAATTTCCAGCCCTTGAGCTGCGCGCGGTAGCTGAGGTCCAGATCTTCCGTGAGCGTGTCGTGCTGCCAGCCGCCGCCTGTTTCGATGGCGGCCCGGCGCCAGATGCCGGCAGTGCCGTTGAAGTTGAGGAATTCGCCGTGGCGGCTGCGGGCGGTCTGCTCCAGCACGAGGTGGCCGTCCAAAAACAGCGCCTGCAGCTTGGTGAGCAGGGAGAAATTCTTGTTCAGGTGTCCCCAGCGCGCCTGCACCATGCCGACTTTCTCATCCGTGAAGTGGTGGATGACCTGTTTGAGGTAGTCCGGTGCCGGCTGGAAGTCGGCGTCGAAAATGCAGATGTACTCGCCCTTGGCGGAGGCCATGCCTTCGTCCAAAGCGCCAGCCTTGAAGCCGTTGCGGTTGCTGCGGTGGCGGTACTCGATGTCGTAGCCCTTGGCCTTCAGATCGGCGGAAAGCTTCTCGGCGTGCGCGGCGGTTTCGTCCGTGGAATCGTCCAGCACCTGGATCTGCAGGCGGTCGCGCGGGTAGTCCAGGGCGCTGACGGTGCGCAGGAGGTTTTCCACCACGTGGAGCTCGTTGAAAATGGGGAGCTGCACGGTGATGACGGGCAGTTCGGCGAACTCATGGGGCGGCACCGGCACATCCATGCGGTGTTTCCAGTAATGGTATAACACCTTGATTCTGTGCGCGCCAAAGGCGGACAGGGCGGTAAAAACGAGGATGTAGCTGGTAAACCAGAAGAAATTATCCCAAACAATCATATCGGAAGGGGAAGCGGAGCACGGGGCGCAATCAATCTCCACCAGTTCGAAACAATCAAGCAGCATTTCGGGTGCCAGTAGGGGCGGGATTTTTAAGCGGCT
>JAPLUN010000625.1 GCA_026397715.1 Verrucomicrobiota bacterium | reverse complement strand
ATTCAGGGCGCTTCCTTGGGCAACCGTGCGCGGGCGCGTGTGACCCAGGGCTTGTCGCTGCGCTCCTGCGCCCTGGGCTGACTCCGAGGGTCCTTCAGACACCATGCCATGTGACACTTTGAGGTGGATCCATTGCATTCTGCATGGCGGGGTACGCTGGGCTCTTGTTTGAAACGGGGAGGGCATGAGGGAAACCTTTTTAGGTGCTTGACGATTGGGCCTGAAGCGTGGTTTTATCCTAGCTATGAACCGGAAAATACTATGGCTCTGTGTCGTTAGCTTGATTAGTGTCAGTTTGAATGTTGCCGGGCAGCAGCCGGATAAAGCTGCCAAGGAGAAACTGGCCCAAAAATATCCGTCTCTGCATATCCAGGCCAAAGTCGGCAAGCGAAACAGTCCGATCGGAGGATCGTCCTACATGATGACGATGACCATGACCCCGGAGATCATCATTGAGAGTGCGAAAACCCAGCCGATGGCTGCGGCTTCGGCCACCTTCTTGCTGATAACGAGTGATACTTCGGCCAAGTACCGGCGTGGCGAGGAAGAGCTCGTCATTGCCACCTCAGAGACGAAGGGAATCCCTGCGGTGGCCAAAGGCTCTCGTCGCAGCATTGAATTCAAAGCTTTGTCGACGCGTTATGATTCGGACCGTGACAGCAGCAATGTCGGCGGGCAGGAATATAAGTACTACATCATGGCCATTTTCGCTGATGACAATCAGTTCCTGCATTTTGAGACGAACTGCCCTGAGCTGTCGAGGTACTTGCAAGCGCACCCGGAACTGCGGGTGAAGTTTCTTGGGATGAAGCCGGACGAAAAGTTCAAAACGAATTTCAAGTGATCACAAGGCCATGCGGAGGATCGCGACCAGTTCCTCATGCGTGAGCGAGACGGGATTTGCTTTCATGCTGCTGGCGGCGGCGGCTTTGTGGACGATTTCGTCGAGATCGTTTTCGGTGATGCCCCACTGGCTGAGTTTGGGAATGTGGAGGCGTGCTGTGAGGGCGTGGAGGTAGGAGATGGCATCGCCACCTAGCATGGAATCTACTTGGGCGAATTTGGTGCGGTCTGTCACGCGTGTGGAGTTGGCTTCCCAGACGGGGGCGAGGAGGGCGGCGCAAACGGCACCGTGTGGGGCGTGAAACATGCCGCCGATGGGGGCGGCGAAGCCGTGGACGGCGCCGAGGCCGGCATTGGCGAGGGCGATGCCGCTGTTGAGCGCGCAGAGGGCCATGTCTTCACGGGCTTCGAGGTCGTGGCCGTTTTGGAAGGCGCGTTCGAGGGAGCGAATGGCGCGCTGAATGCCATCGAGGCAGAGGGCGTCGGTCATTGGCTGAGCCCGGGAGCAGACGAAGGCTTCGAGGCATTGGGTGAGGGCATCCATGCCACTGGCGGCTGTGACGGAGGGCGGGACATCGGCGGCGAGTTCTGGATCGATCAACGCGATGCGCGGCAGCATGGAGACATGACGCAGGCTGGCTTTGACGCGGTGCTCGGTGCTGGCGATGACGGCGTTGCGCGTGGCCTCGGCTCCTGTGCCGGCGGTGGTGGGAACGGCGATGTAGGGCAGGGGAGAGGCGTCCAATGGTTTGCCTTCTCCGATGACTTCGATGTAGCGCATCAAATCACAGGGCTGGGTGCTCATGGCTGAGATGGCTTTGCCAGCATCCACCACGCTGCCGCCGCCGATGGCGACGATGACATCGGCGTTGAGTTGTTTGGCGAGTGTGACGCCGTTTTTGATGTCTTCAACGGTGGGTTCGCCGCTGATGGAGTGAACGCCGACGTATGGCAGGCGACCTTCCCATTGCTGCGGACGGCTGCCGGTGATGAGGAGGGTGCGGTGACCGAAGCTGCGGCACAGATCGGGGAGCTCGCGGAAGACGCCGCGGCCGAAGATAATGCGCTGGGCGGTGGCGAATTCGAAGCGGTTCATTGGCGCAGCGCGTTTGAGGTCAGGCGGCGGCGGGAAGCTCTGTTTCTTCGGCTGGAACTTCTGCGGCAGGGGAAAGCTTAGCGACGTATGCATCGGGATCGCGACTCAGGGTCATGACGCATTCGAGGTGCTTGGTCTGCGGGAAGAGATCGAAGGGCTGCACGGTGCCGAGTTTGAAACCGGCCTCGGTGAAGAGAACGAGGTCGCGCATTTGGGTGGCGGGATTGCAGGAGATGTAGACGACGCCTTTGGGATTGAAGGCGAAGAGCTGCTGCAGGAACTCGGGGCTGCTGCCGGCGCGCGGAGGATCGATGATGACCACGGTGTCGGCACCGGCATGCGGCACGTCTTTGAAAACGTGCTGGGCATCGGCGGCGATGAAGCGGCAGTTGGTGAGGGAATTGATCTCGGCGTTGTGGGCGGCTTTTTTGACAGCGGTTTCGGAGATCTCGACGCCGATGACACTCTCGAAATCACGCGCGGCGCTGATGGCGAAGAGGCCGCTGCCGCAGTAGGCATCGACTAGATGCCTGGCACCGGTGGCTTTGGCTTCGTCGATGGCATGGCGGACGAACTTGGGCAGAATGAAGGGATTGTTTTGGAAGAAGTCCCCGGCTTGAAACTCAAAGCGGACTCCGTCCACGTCCTCGACGGCGATTTCATCGGGGCGGGTGAGGACGCCGTTATCGGCGGCACGCATGAGGAGCGTGGCGCCGTTTTTGAATTCGGCGGAGTTCGCACGGGCGCGCTCGCGCACGGCGGCGAGCTGCGCATTGAGCTCGGGCATGGCGATGGGGCATTGCTCGACATCGACCATGGCATTGCGGGTGCGGGCGCGGAGGAAGCCGATGGCACCGATGCCGCCCTCCTTAGGACGCTGGAAGTGAGGCGTGATCTTGGAGCGGTAGCCGTACTG
>JAPLUN010000489.1 GCA_026397715.1 Verrucomicrobiota bacterium | reverse complement strand
CTTGGCGGCGGCTGCGGCAGCGGCCACGCCGGCGTGGTGGGTGCCGACGACGCCGCGCTTTTCCTTCTCGACTTCGCTGGTGGCTTTTTCGATGTTGGAGGCGCTGCGGGTGCGGAGGTAGTAGGTCGTCTTGAGACCCTTGCGCCAGGCGGCGCGGTACATGTGGGAGAGGGTCTGCATGGCGCTCTCGCCGCAGAAGAGGTTCACGCTCTGGGACTGATCGATCCACTTCTGACGACGTGCGGCGGCGTCGAGCAGCCAGGCCCAGTCGATGCCGAAGGCGGTGGCGTACTTGCGCTTCAGGTCCACGGGGACTTCCTCGATGCTTTCGAGTTCGCCGTCGGTGTACTTGATCTTGTTCTGGATCTCGGAGTTCCACAGGCCGCGCTTCTTGAGGTCCTTCACGAGGTAAGGATTCAGCACCATGAAGTCGCCGGAGAGATTGCTCTTGGTGTAGAAGTTCGTGAACAGCGGCTCGATGCAGGGGCTGGAGCCCATGATGTTCGAGATGGTGGCCGTCGGCGCTATGGCGAGGACGTTGCTGTTGCGCATGCCGTTCTTGGCGATCTTCGCACGCAGGCCGGACCAGTCCATCTTGCCGCCACGGGGGACGTCGATGTCGAGGCCGCGCTCTTTGGCGAGGAGATCCACGGTGTCCTGCGGCAGGAGGCCACGGTCCCACTTGCTGCCTTTGTAGGTGGAGTAGGTGCCTTTTTCTGCGGCGATGTCGCTGCTGGCTTCATAGGCGTAGTAGGCCACGGCTTCCATGAACTCGTCGTTGAACTCGACGGCTTCCTTGGAGGCGAAGGGCAGGCCTTTGCGATAGAGCGCGTAGCCGAGGCCCATGACTCCGAGACCGATGGGGCGATGACGGCTGTTGGCGGTCTTCGCGGATTCGGTGGGGTAGTAATTGATGTCGATGACGTTGTCGAGCATGCGCACGGCGACGCGGATGGTCTCGCGCAGCTTGGAGTGGTCGATGTTGGCGTTGTCGTCGAGGTGGTTGTCGATGAGAACGGAGCCGAGGTTGCAAACGGCCGTTTCCTCATGGCTGGTGTTCAGCGTGATCTCGGTGCAGAGATTGGAGCTGTGGATGACACCGACGTGGTCCTGCGGGCTGCGGACGTTGCAAGGGTCTTTGAAGGTGATCCAAGGGTGACCGGTTTCGAAGATGGACTTGAGCATCTTCTTCCAGAGGTCCAGCGCCTCCATGGTGCGGCCAAAGATCTGGCCCTTGGCGGCCATCTCTTCGTATTCGGCGTAGCGTTTTTCAAAGGCGCTGCCGTAGAGTTCGTGGAGATCAGGAGTTTCGTTGGCGCGGAAGAGCGTCCAGGTCTGGCGGTTCTCCATGCGCTTCATGAAGAGGTCAGGCACCCAGTTGGCGGTGTTCAGGTCGTGCGTTCGTCGGCGTTCGTCGCCGGTGTTCACACGGAGCTGGAGGAAGTCCTCGATGTCGTTGTGCCAGATTTCCAGGTAGGCGCAGCCGGAGCCGCGGCGCTTGCCACCCTGATTGACGGCGATGAGCTGGTCATTGTGCAGCTTGAGGAAGGGAATGACTCCCTGGCTTTCGCCATTGGTGCCTTTGATGTAGCCGCCGGTGCCGCGCACGGCAGTCCAGGAGCCGCCGAGACCACCGGCCCACTTGGAGAGGTAGGCGTTGTCCGCGATGCCGCGCTGCATGATGGACTCGATGCTGTCGTCCACCTTGTAGAGGTAGCATGAGGATAGCTGGCTGTGCATCGTGCCGCTGTTGAAGAGCGTCGGGGTGCTGGAGCAGAAGCGACGGCCTTTGTAGAGGCGGTAAAGGGCGATGATCTTGTCCTCGGCGTTTTCCTTTTCCTGCACGCAGAGGCCCATGGCCACGCGCATCCAGAAGAGCTGCGGGGTTTCCAGGCGCTTGGAAGGCTTGGTCTTCTTGTCGACGATCAGGTAGCGGTCATACAGCGTCTGGATGCCGAGGAAGTCGAAGTCCATGTCCGCAGCCGGGTCGATGGCGTCGGCGATCTTGTCGAGGTCGTACTTGAGAAGCTGCGGGTGCAGGCGCTCGATCTCGATGCCACGGGCGAGGTTCTTGCGGAAGCCACGGCGGTGGAAGTTCGGGAGCTGCTCGATGCCGTGATCCACGATGCTCCAGCCGAGCACTTCTTCATAGATGTAGGTGAGGAGCATGCGGCCGGCGAACTTCGCGAAGTCGGCGTCCTTCTCCATCAAGGTGCGCGCATTGAGAATGATGGTGGTCTTGAGCGCTTCGACGGTGATCTCGCTGAAGATGGAGCGGCGCAGCTCCATTTCGATCTCGGCACGGCTGACGCAGAGGTCGAGGCCCAGGCTGGCGAAGTCGATGCGGCGCTTCAGATCCTGGCCGTCCCAGAGGAAGGTTTCCGTGGGGGACACACGCACCAGGATCAGAGTCTGCTGCTGGTCGGACTCCTGCTCGTCCAGGATGGCGGCGGCGGTTTCTTCACCGAAGCGCATGGTGGAGCGCAGCGCACGGTACTGAATGTAGGCACGGGCGACTTTGAAGAAGCCCTGCTTCATGAGCTCTTCTTCGACGAGGTTCTGCACGTCTTCGATGTGCATGAACTGCTTGCCGTCATTGATGATGGCGCGGCTCACGGCCTCGGCGATCTGCACGGCAGGCGTGGAATCCATCTCCATGGAGAGGAAGGCCTTGCGCACGGCGATCTCGATCTTGTTGTGGTTCCAAGGAACGAGCTGGCCGTTGCGGCGAATGACTTTGGTGGTGACCATGATGGGTTGGAGCGCGCCAGCGTCGTTGGCGTCGGAGTTGGCAAGAGTTTCGGTGCGTTTGCGGCGCTCGGCCAGACTGCGGGCCACGTCGTGGGCGTTGTGACGTACCAGCGCCTGCTCAATGACCTGGTAGATCTCCTTGGTGCTCAGCATCGGGGCCTCGGTGCCATTGTCCGTCGTGCGCTGGGCGACCTCCTCGGCCACCGCACGTGAAATGGCCTGCACCAGCTGGCGGTTCGAGTCATTGAAGATTTCGTTCTTCTGCTGGCGTGCCAGAAGCAGATCGGTGATCGCATTGCCCACGGTGTCGGCGATTTCACCGACATCGAAATCGCGTTCGCTGCTGCCGATGCGCACCTTGGGTGCCGTCATGGGATTGCCAATCACGCCTGCGGTCAGCGCACTCCATTTGAACTGAGGTTTCTCGTTCTGGGGAGTGTTGTGAGCGACGTTTTTAAGCGCCTTGTCTTCTTTGAGCAGGTCGTGGGCGTGGGTCATGGCGGGAGGTCCGAGTTTGAGATGAACGAGAGCAGGTGGTGAGCGGAAAGGGGCAACGGGGCCGAAGGAAATTTCGCCAGAGGAACTCCAGCGAAAAGTCGGCCAGTAATGATAAATTAAAGATCTAAAGAAATTAAAGATCGTCGTCGGAACAGGCGGCGAGCGCGGAGGACTTCTGGTAATCGGTCACCTTGCCCTCAAAGAAATTTTGCTCCTTCTTGATGTCCATCAGCTCCGCCAGCCATGGCAGCGGATTGGTGATGCCCGGGTTCAGCGCCGGGAGACCGCAGCCGTCCAGACGACGGTCAGCGATGTAGTCGGTGTAGCGCTCAAATTCTTCGGCGCTCAGGCCCACGGCGTTCACCGGCAGGCAGTCACGGATGAATTCCTTCTCCAGCGCCACGCCTTCACGCATGATGTTGAGCAGCTCTTCACGGAACTCTGCGGTCCAGATTTCAGGATTCTCCTCGACGAGGTCCATGAACAGATTGCGGAAGACTTCGATGTGGTTCGACTCATCGCGCAGCGTGTAGCGGAACATCTGGCCGATGCCGGGGAACTTGTTCTGGCGGTACAGGCTCAGGATCATGCCAAACAGGCCGTAGAACTGCGTGCCTTCCATGCACTGGCCAAAGACGAAGATGTTCTTCGCCAGCAGCTGCTTGTTTTCCAGCTTGGTGAGGTCCAGGTCGCGGCGCAGGTTGTTGGAGTGCTTGGTGACGAATTCGTTCTTTTTCACGATCGTCGGGATCTGCTCAAACATCGCCTCGCACTCATGCGGGTTGATGCCCAGGGAGGAAATCATGTACAGCAGGGAATCCGCGTGGATGTTCTCTTCATGGGCATGGCGGCCCAGGACGAGCTTCAATTCAGGGGCGGTCACCAGCTCGCGTACCACGTGCTGCACATTGTCTCCCACGATGCCTTCAGCGGCGCTGAAGTAGCCGATGCCCATCATGATGATCCAGCGTTCATTCTGGGAAACATCGTTGGAGCGCCATTGTTCCACATCCTTCTGCATCTGAATGTCTTCCGGCTCCCAATGGTTGGCCTTCATGATCCGATAAAGGTCATAAGCCCACTGATATTTCAGGGGGAGAAGGTTGAAAGTCATGCTCTTGCGACCATTAATCACCATCTTCGCTGCGAAGGCTGCCTCGGCTTTATCTTGATCGAGTGGGAACTCGCGGTTGCCGATCTTGTAGGTCTTTTCCATGACGATTTCGTTGCAAAGTGAAGGGTGATTATTAGAATTTTATCGAAAATGACAAATTATCCAGCATGCGTCATAAATTCTAGACAGGACGCGCACCGAGGCGGATCATGCACAAGATATAGTGTTTTGGCGAGATCTTTTTCCCATCCATTGTGCTAAAAAGCGTTTCACACCGGAGATTCAAGGGTTCCACGGCGTAAAAATTTTCCACGCGTTAAAATGCCGCCCTTGAAGAGCGAAATTGAGAATCTTTGCATCCTTGCCCGAGAGCATCGAAAACCAAGGGAAACCAAAAACTGCCTAAACTCCATAACGACAGGGGACCGGAAACGGATCTTGTCACGTAAACTGCTCATATTGAACCCATGAAATTCCGCCACATCGCCTGCTACACTCTTATTGGGGCGCTTTTGAGCTCCTGTTCGGTCATCGTTCCACAGGGCACGCCGCCGGGTGTCACGGTCGATTTGATACCCAGTGGCCGTTACGCACGCCGGCAGTACCGGCCCATGCGGCCCACCTACATCACCATCCATGCCACGGAGAACTATGCGCGGGGTGCCGGAGCCTATGCGCATGCCCAGATGATCAAAAACGGCTCGATCAAGGGCCGACACAATGCCATCGGCTACATCGGCTGGCATTTCACCGTGGATGACCACTCCATCTACCAGAGCATGCCCACCAATGAGCGTGGCGAGCACGCCGACTATGACGGCCCCGGCAACCGCAGCTCCATAGGCATCGAAATGTGCGAAAATCGTGGCAATGACCGCGCCCGCACTCTGGACAAAACCGCGCGTCTCACCGCCTGGCTCATGAAGCAGTACAATATTCCTTTGGACCACGTCGTCCCGCATCAGCACTGGCTCATGATCCGCCACGATGATCACCGCAATCTCGGCCACAAAAACTGCCCGCACTTCCTGATGGACCGTGGGCGTCCGGGTGCCAAGTGGCAGGCCTACCTGGCCAGGATCGCGGCGTATCGGCGTGCATTGGGAAATTAAATTACCTTGCCACCTCAGCCACCCCACGCAGGAGTCTGCCACATGGCTCAAAATCTCGATGCTCTTCGGCTGGCACTCCAACATTCACCCGACAATGCGCCGCTGCTGATGCTTTTTGCAGACGCCTGTCTGGATGATGGCCTGCTGGATGAGGCGGAGCAGAGCTTTCAGCGCGTGTTGAAAGACGACCCTGCCCACGCAGACGCACGCCTGGGCCTCGCCCGTGTCGCTTTGCTGCAAGGCAAGACCTCTCAGGCAGCGGTGCGCGCCGAGCAGATCGTGGCCGACACACCCACCTGTGCCGCCGCCTATCTGCTGCTGGCCCGCATTCACATCACCGAAGGCGATCTTCAAAAGGCCAAGGCGATGTATGACAAAGGCGTCGCCTTGAACCGCTCCCTCGCGGACCCCGGCATCGAAAAAGATCTGCACGGCATCAAGCCCTCCGGGGACGACAACTCAGGACGCAAACGCGGGGCCATGACCTCCAGCGGCATTCCCCTCGAATTGGTGGAAGAGGAGAAAGACGACGATGACGGCCATCCGCGCGGCGGTGCCGCCTACGATCTCGGACTGGCTGAATTTGGCAAGCCACAGCTCAATTTCTCCGGGGTCGGCGGCATGGAGGCGCTGAAGGAGGAGATCCGCATGAAGATCATCTACCCGCTTAAGCACGCGGAGCTGTTCAAGGCCTACGACAAGAAAGTCGGCGGCGGCGTGCTGCTTTACGGCCCGCCCGGCGTGGGCAAGACGCTCATCAGCAAGGCCACCGCCGGCGAGATCAATGCCAACTTCATCGCCCTGGGCCTGCACCAGATTCTCGACATGTGGATCGGTGGCTCGGAGAAAAACATGCACGAGGTCTTTGAGCTCGCCCGCCAGAACGCGCCCAGCATTCTGTTCTTTGATGAAGTGGATGCGCTCGCTGCAGACCGCCGTGATCTGCGTCAAAGCGCCGGCCGCAATCTCATCAATGCCTTCCTCTCTGAAATGGATGGCGCGGAGTCGAACAACGACGGCGTGCTCATCCTCGGCGCCACGAATGCCCCGTGGCACATCGATCCTGCCTTTCGGCGTCCGGGCCGCTTTGACCGCACCTTGTTTGTCCCTCCGCCGGATGAAGCCGGGCGTGCCGCCATCATCGAAGTCATGGCACAGAAGAAACCCATCGGTGAACTCGATCCACGTGCGCTCGCCAAAAAGACCGAAGGCTTCTCCGGCGCAGATTTGAAGGCGGTCTTTGACCTCGCCACCGAAGACGTGATGAATGAGGTCATGCGCAGCGGCAAGGTCATCCCGCTGACCACCAAGGATCTCATCAAAGCCGCAGGCCGCCACAAGGCCACGACGAAGGCCTGGTTTGAGAGCGCGAAAAATTACGCGATGTATTCCAACCAAAGCGGCTTTTACGATGACGTCTTGAAGCACCTCGGCCTCATGAAGCGCTGAACCAATTGGCCGCGCATGTCCGACGATTTTCATCCCTCCCCTGAAGCAGCCTTCGCCCGCGGCCGCCTGCTGCAAAGCCAGCACCGCACGCAGGATGCCATTGCGTGCTACAAGCAGGCGCTCGAGCTCGATGCGAATCACACGCTCAGCTACATCATGCTCGCGCTGTGCTGGATGCAGGAGGATGACACCGCGCCCAAGTCGATCGATGCAGCCCAGCGCGCCGTGGCGCTCGAACCGGAAAATCCCTTCGCCCGCAGCGTCCTGGCGCTCGCCTTGAATGCGAATGCCAAAGACGGCCAGAACGCCGCGATCAAAGTGGCGCTGCAGCAGGCCGAGGAAGCGGTGAATCTCGATCCCGACAGCGATTTCAGCCACGCTGTGCTCGCGCGATTGCACCTGCGCCTGCGTGATTATCCCAAGGCCGAAGCCTCCGCCCGCGCCGCGCTCTCGCTCGACACGGAGAACACCATGGCCGCCGAGGTGCTCTCCGCCGCGCTGCTGCTGCAGAAGAAGGACGGCGACAACCAGGACCTCATCAAATACCAGCTGGAGCGCAATGCCGAAGACGACAGCGCGCATACCAGCGCCGGCTGGATGGCCGTGATGAAGGGGGATCACAAAAAAGCCAACCAGCATTTCCTTGAAGCCCTGCGGCTGAATCCCATGAATGAAAACGCGCGGCTGGGCCTCATCGAGTCCTTTCGTGCACGCTCATGGCCCTACCGTCTGCAGCTGAAGTTCGCGCACTTCATGAACCAGTTCACCGAAGGTCGGCAGACCGCCATCATGCTCGGCGGCTTCATCTGCTACAAGGTGGTCAGCAGCTACCTCAAGACCGTCTCGCCCATCCTCGGCGCGGTCGTCATCGGCGCATGGCTGATGTTCGTGCTGTGGGCGCATCTGGCGCGCGGCTTCAGCTCGGCCTTCATTGTGATGGATCGTTTCGCGCGTGAGGCGCTGCGCCCACGCGAGTACTGGGAGGGCGTGGTGGTGGGCGGCCTGATCTTCGCCTCCATCTCCAGCCTCGTGCTCGGCTTCGCGTGGCATCTCGGGGCCGAGGGCGGGTTTGCCGCCCTGACCTGCATCTTCGCCGCCGTGGTCAACGCCGCCGCCTTCACCAATGACCACTGGATTGGCCGCCACGTCTATGGCGTGGCCGCCGCGCTGGCCGGTGTGGGCGCTCTCTACGCCACCCTGGATGTCTTTGCCGATCTGCACCTGCCCTTTGCCACAGAATTCGGCACTCTGGCCCTCCTGCTCGGCGTGGCAGCCACCTGGCTGCGCGGCTTCGGCGTCTGGTATCGGTGAGGTGGTTATACCATAATCAGTTGAATACAGGTCTTTTATTCTCGATGCTCACGGTATGGCAAAGACCTTTCAACTCGGACGGCCAGAACTGGCCACGGAAGTCGAACGACGGCTGGCGCTTGGCGGCAGCCGCAGACACATGGAACGC
>JAPLUN010000555.1 GCA_026397715.1 Verrucomicrobiota bacterium | reverse complement strand
TTTGAGTTCTTCGAGCAGGGCGTTGAACTTTTTGTCGCGGTATTCTTCGAGGAAGCGGTTTCTCACCTCCGCTTTCACTTCATCAAACGGACGCGCCACGGACGGGCGGCGACCGGTGACGGTGCAGACATGGAAGCCGAGCTGGGTGCTGAAGACAGGGCTGATCTCTCCCTCGCCCATGGAGAAGCCGATGGTTTCAAACTCCTCCATAAACTCGCCGCGCTTGAACCAGCCGAGGTCAATCTGCTGCTGCTCGCCGGAGCGATGCTCTTCCGCGAGCTTGGCGAAGTCAGCTCCAGCAAGTAGCTGGGAGCGGACATCGCGCATCGCCTGATAAATCTCCTGGCGGCTGGTCGCACCTGAGAGGCCTTTGGTGATGTGGGAGGCCTGGATCTCTTCGTCGGTCATGTAGTGCTTGAGATTGGCCTCGTAGCAGGCTCGCAGTTCGGCCTCGGTCGGTTCCGGCTCAGGGGCGTAGATTTCCTGCAGCGTTTTGTCCAGCCGGACACCGCCTGCCACGTTCTCGCGGACGAGTGCCTCGTCTTTGACCTGCATGCCGATGTTCATGTAGAACTGCATTTCGCCACCGGCCTCGTCGATGAGCTTGGTCAGGCGTGCCGTGACGTCCTCTTCGGAAACCTCGGGGTGGCGGCGGCGGCTTTCCTGGCCCAGGAGGGCGCGGGAGATGAGGTTGTCCTTGGCGATGCCGCGGAATTCAGGGTCACGCTCACAGCAGGCCACCTGAAGGGTGCGCTCGTAGTGACTTTTGATGTGGCGGAATTCCGCTTCAATGATTTCGTCGTCGATGTGTTCGCCGTTGATGATTAGTGCCATATGGGCCGAACATGGAGCGCGGCGCGAAGGGCGCAAGGTTTGACAACAAACCCGGGGTGGCCTAGATGCAGCGAGCCATGGTTGCTTGGCCCGGCATGAAAACTGCGGGCAGGTCTGGCGTTCCTTCACGATGATGAGATTGATCCACCTTTTGATGACAGGGGCGGCCGCAGGGCTGCTGGCAAGCTGTGCAGCGCAGGGAGTGGTGCGAGCCATCCCGGTCGCACCCAATTCCCAGCACATGTATGCCGAGGGCGACAGCGCGCAGATCATGCCTGTGATGCTGCCAGAGCGGACCATGCTCGTGGCCACCTCCGGCCCCGCGATCCGTGCCTCATCTTACCTGCTGCTGGATGCGCGCACCGGGCAGCACCTGGCCGGGCGCAGTTTTGAAACCGCACGTGGGGTGGCCAGTACGCAAAAGCTGGTGACCGCCCTGGTGGTGCTGGATGCGGGAAATCTGGACAAGATGGTGCGTGTGCAGGGCTCCGACGTGGCCGTGGAGCCCACGCGGCTGGGCATCAAACCGGGGGAGGTCTACTCCCGCCGTGAACTGCTCTATGCCTTTCTGGTGAAGAGCGCGAACGATGTGGCCAATGTGCTGGCGCGTGACAATGCTGGCAGCATCAGCGATTTCACGGCCAAAATGAACGCCAAGGCGCGCGCGCTGGGCTGCGCGAACTCCAATTTCAAAAACCCGCACGGCCTAACGGTGGGCGGGCAGTACTCCACCGCACGTGACATGGCCCGGGTGGCGATGGCGGCGTATCGCAATGCCGTGATCCGTGATGTGGTTCGGCGGAAGTATTTCAGCTTTCGGCGTGCGGACGGGCGTGTGACCACGCTCACGAACACCAATGAACTGCTGGGCGCCATGCCAGAGTGCAACGGCATGAAAACCGGCTACACCGTGGCCAGCGGACGCTGTTTGATCTCCAGTGCCGCCAGCGGAGGGCGGGAGGTGATCCTGGTGCAGCTCGGCACCAAGACGAAGTACATTTGGGAGGACGCCCGCATCATGATGAGCTGGGGATTGCAGCGGCTGCGCTCCAGTGGCGCCTTCACTGCGGACACGTGGACGGGAAATTGACCAACCACAAGTTGCGGCTGTTCATTCCAGCCGCCAGAGTACTTACCCTTCATCAACGTCCAGCCAAGAATGCCGGCCACTACCCTCGTTTGCCCTCACTGCGAAAAAACTGTCGAAATCCAGGTTTCTTCAGTGACACGCTCGCGCCCCTGTCCTGAATGTGGGCAGATGGTGATGCTGCAGATGGCAGAGAAGACCACCAAGACGAAGCGCCGTGCGCTGCTGATGACGCAGAATGAGCCGAGCAGCACACCTGCTCCAAGTCCGAGTCCGAGTCCGGCTTCTTTCCAGGAACCCAAGCCTCTGCCCGGGGATGCCTTTGACCGCATGCGCATGGATCCCGAGATCCAGCAGTTTCGGCGGAAATTGATGATCGGCGCGGGCTTGGTGGGCCTCATTGTGGTCCTGCTTGTGGTCTGGAGCTTGATGCCTTCACCGGCCAAGAAAGCTGAGTCGCTGGCTTCCAAGCTGGCCAAAGCGGGCGATCCGCCGTCACAGCTTGGCGGGAAGATGGTGCTGCCACCTGATGTGGCGCTGATGCAGCCTGAAGAGCCGATGCCTCAGGTGAACTCTGGCAATCTAGTGTTTCGCCCAACCGGCAGTGAGAGCCTCAAAACCGCCAGTGCGCTGCCTAAAGTCACAGGAGGTGATCTGGCAAAGCTGGCTGCTGCGGAGGAGTTGATCGGCAAGTTTCTGGAAACTCCCACCTGGAAACAGCGTGTGCTGCTGGTGCGCGACCGCTTGCGCGTGGCGCCGCTGATGAGCATCTACTATTCGAAGAATGCGGATGGTCCACAGGCGTTTGATTCCATCGTCGAGGCGACGGAACTCTCCCCCAAGTTCAGCCAGCACGTGGTGGTGTTTGAAGGTGGTGGCCGGCGCGTTGCCACGGTGGAGCACTCTGCGGCAGGGGTGCGAGTGGACTGGGAATCCTTCGTGGGTGCAGGTGAGATGGGATGGTCGGATTTCCTCGAATTGAAACAGGCCGCCCCGACGCTCTTTCGGGTGCTCGTTTCTCCTGCGGGACACTTTGAAAATCAGTTTGGGGATCCCTCCAAGCTCCAGTGCTACAGCCTGCGCAACATTTCCGAACCCGGGGCCAAAGTGGTCTATGGCTATGCCGAGAAGGGCGCAGCGATCACCAAGGCGCTGGACTACCAGCTGCAGCTGAGCGCGGACGCCACGGTGCCAATGATTTTGAGGCTCAAATTTCCTCCGGACGCCCCGGTGGATTTTCAGGTGTGGATCAGTGAACTGGTGCAGGCTGGCTGGGTGACCCCCTGATCGCTGGAAACCAAGATTCGCATCATTTTGCGCAAGATATGCAAGAATCACGGGGGGACCCCGTATTTCCTATCGAATCCAGCAACAATACCCCCCTCTCTCATTTTATGAAAATGCACTCACTCTGCCAAGGCAATCACCTTGATCTGCGCTCCGGAGCCAGCCGTCGTGACTTCCTCTACGTCGGTATGCTCGGTGGTCTCGGCCTGACATTGCCTGAGATGCTCCGCCTGCAGGCTGCGCAGGTCATGCCTGAAGTGGAAACCTTCAAGCCCGTCGCTGACTCGATCATTCACATCTACCTTCCAGGTGGCATGGCGCAGCATGAGTCCTGGGATCCGAAGCCCTTTGCCTCGCCAGACTATCGCGGCCCGTTCACCCCGATCAAGACCTCCATCCCCGGCGAATACGTTGGTGAGAAGTTCGCGAACATCGCCAAGATCATGAACAAGCTCACCGTCATCCGCTCGATGACGCACGGTGAAGCCGCTCATGAGCGTGGCACGCACAACATGTTCACCGGCTACCGTCCAAGCCCGGCGATCAAGTTCCCAAGCTTCGGCTCTGTCATTTCCCACGAGCAGGGCAGCCGCAACAACCTGCCTCCTTACGTGGTGGTGCCAAACATGGTCGCTCCTGACCAGGGCACCGGCTACATGAGCAGCGCCTTCGGCCCCTTCGCCCTCGGCAGCGACCCTGCTGACAAAGGCTTCACCGTTCGCGATCTCCTCACTCCGAAAGACGTGGATGAGAAGCGCTTTGACCGCCGCCGCAACCTTCTGGGCACCGTGGACGAGCACTTCAAAAACGTGGAAAAAGCCGACTCCATCAGCGCCATGGACAGCTTCTACCAGGCCGCTTATGGCCTGATCAGCAGCAAGCAGGCACGTGAAGCCTTCGACCTCACCAAGGAATCCGACAAGCTGCGTGACGAATACGGCCGCAACACCGCCGGTCAGCGCTTCCTGTTGGCCCGCCGTCTTGTCGAAGCCGGTGTCCGCATGGTGTCCGTCAACTACGGTGGCTGGGATCACCACTCCAACATCAAGGACGCCTTCAACGGTCAGGCTCCGAACTTCGATCAGGCCTTCGCCCGCCTCATCACCGACCTCTCCGATCGCGGCATGCTCAAGCGCACGCTCGTCATGGTCAGCTCCGAGTTCGGCCGCACGCCGAAGATCAACGGCACCAATGGTCGTGACCACTGGCCACGCGTGTTCTCCGTCGCCATGGCTGGTGGCGGCATGAAGGAAGGCTACATCCACGGTGCATCTGACGCCCTCGGTGGTGAGCCCGACCGCGATGCCGTGGGCCCTGAAGATCTTGCCAAGACCATGTATCGCCTCCTCGGCATCAACAGCGAGAAGCGCATCATGGCCGACGGCGGTCGCCCGATCGACATCGTCAACGGCGGTCGCGTCCTCACGGAAGCCCTCGCTTAATTCGACGCTCCAGCAATACATTCAGAGAACCCGGACAGCGATGTCCGGGTTTTTTGTGTCTGCATGCCGTCACCGCTTAATAGGTCGTATAGGTCCAATACGACCTATTCCGCCCGCCGGCTCTCATCTTCCCTCACGCCAGATGCCCCAGCGCCAACATGCCGTAGTAGGTGTACTCGCAGTCCAGCATGTCATCGGTCCAATTGCCGTGGAAGCCGCCGGTGGCATTCCAGAGTGAATCGACGAAGTCGAGGCAGGGCTCCTTGAGCCGGGAGTAATCCGCCTGCACGGCATCCAGCGCATGCAAGGCCACTGCGGTGGAGAGCAGGTCGGGCAGGGGAGCCGCAGGAAGGGCCAGAAAGCCGCCTGCGGGCAGGCATTGACGCATCAGCCAGTCCACCGCTTCAGCGGGCGGGGGCATGTCCATGTGGCGGTGCAGGGCCACCATGGCCGCCGTGGCTGTCGTGGAGCCCACGGGTATGTTGGGTTCGTTGGACCACGCACCATCCGGCGTGCGTAGCCCTCCCATGCATTCCACCAGCCGCCAGGGCTCAGGGGGGATGCCGCCGAGGTCCTGGTAGGCACCCCAGGCCAGCAGGCAGCCGTAGGCGCTGCTTTTGGCACGCTTCGGGGCCTGATGGTAGCCGCCGTCCGGGCAGCGAAAGGCTTCAATACGCGCCGCCAGCGCCTCACGGGAGGCCATCGAAAAATCCTGCATGCCGGCATTCGCCCAGCAGCGTGCCAGGCAGCACAGGTGCACAAAGTCCTGCCGCTCCCCATCACCGAATGGCGCCAGCCAAGGCCGAACATCGGGAATCGTGGCGGCATCCACGGACAAAGCCTGCAGGCCTTCCAGGCCAAACACGGTGTAGTAGAGGTCCGGCTTGTCGTTGCGATCCAGGAATCCGCCCTCAGGGGACAGGCGCGAACGCACGAAGGACTCCACCAGCTCCGCCGACTCACCGAGGAGTTTGGGGGCCAGGCGTGCGACTTGCAGCATCTCAAGACGAAAGGACATGCCACGCGACTTACCCGAAGCCCGTCATGTCGCCAGAAGAAAGTCATTTTCTCGCTTGAGTATTCTTTGGCTTGGTCAAAACTCTCGACCCGGTTAACCCGACTCCTTTGCTCACGTGGCGGAATTGGTAGACGCGCTAGATTCAGGTTCTAGTAAGTAACATTGTGCTGGTTCGAGTCCAGTCGTGAGCACCATCCAGCGGCAACAGTGCCGCCTCGGGTTACCGGTTAACCAGAAAGTCACATGCAAGACGCAGGATTCGTGAGGCAGGCATTTGCGGGAATCGCATCGCGTTATGTGCTGGCGAATCACGTCCTCAGTCTCGGCATCGACTGCCTCTGGCGCCGCACCACGGCGAAGCGCATTGCCGAACTGAACCCGCAGCGCGTCCTCGATCTAGCCACCGGCAGCGGGGATCTCGCCCAGGCCATCCAGGCCGCCTGTCCGCAGGCGAAAGTCTTGGGAGCTGATTTCTCGGTGCCCATGATGCGTGAGGCGCAGAAGCGCCAGTTCACCAGTCTCGTGGCTGCAGATGGACTCGCGCTGCCGTTTCAGGATGGCGTCTTCGATGTGCTCACGGTGGCCTTCGGTTTGCGCAACATGGCTTCCTGGCCTGCCGCCCTGAAGGAAATGAACCGTGTGCTGCGTCCCGGCGGGCGCTTGTTTGTGCTCGATTTTTCCATTCCGCGCATTCCCGGCATCCGCCAGTTGTACCTGTTTTACCTCAAGCAGATCATGACCCGCGTCGCCGGCTGGATCACCGGCAAACGCGAAGCCTACGTGTACCTCTGCGGTTCCATCGAGCGCTTTCCCTCAGGCCGTGAGATGGAGGCATTGATCTGCGCCAATGGTTTCGCCAGTGCGAGTTCACGTCAGCTCACGCTTGGGATTGCTTCGCTGTATGAGGCGGTGAAGTAGAGGGAGCCGCGCTGGTGGTTTGTGCGTGCTGCTTGCGCAGGCGCTTTTCAGGCGGTTGCAGAGCTTGTGATCGGAGTTATCCCTTCGCATGAACTGGCAGAAAGCTCGCAGGATTCTCGCCGGACTCGCCTTGCTGGCGAGCGTGTGGCTGATGTCGGCAGCGCTGAAGATGGGCTGGCTGTCTGCGGCCTTGCTGGTGATCGGGAGCATGCTGCTGCTCGTGACGACGGTGCTGCTGCTGGCTCCGGACACGGCTTTCAAGCTGGCGGAGTGGATTGCAAAGCCGTTCGCGGAGCTGTTCTTTCCTTCCGATGAGTTTGAGAAGCCGCCGCTTTCTTATCTACTGGCGCGTCGCTACAGCCGGGAGCGCAAGGTGGACGCAGCGGTGCAGGAGTATGAGAAGATCCTGTTTTATTATCCGGAGGAACGAGATGCGTATCTGGAGGTGATCGAGCTGGCTCAGCGTGTGAAGGATGAGGAACTGCGCGAGAGGTTTGAGGGGATGTTGCGGGAGAGGGATGGTGCAGCGATCCGTGAATAGATTTGGTCCCGAATGGTGGCCCCGGTCCTGCGCTTCATGCGTCAGTCGTAGGATGGGTTTGGCGTAAGCCCGCCCGTCTGCGAGCGCGTGATGACGTCGCATAGCTCGGTGCCGCCAAAGTCGGGCGGTTTGGCGGAGAGGCATTCTTGTGTTTGAGGAGCTTCCTTCGCCAAACACACCCAACCTACGGGCCCGAAATACGTTCGGGTCGGATTGCTCTCCTCAAACCAGCGCAGCCGGCGTCTGTTCCTCCAGCTCCTCGATGGCGGTCAGGCGAGCCTGCTCTTCATCAAGGTCTTCGTTGACGGGGATGGCATCGGGCTGCTCCTCGTCAGAAGCGTCTGAGGCTTCGGCGTCGTCATCGGCCTTCTTCTTGCGCTTGGGCTGATTCGGGGCTTCGAGCGCGAGTTCCTGGACGGTCTTGTCCATGGTGCGGGTGTCCTCCGTGGTCATGCGGACGCCGACTGGCTTGCTGACGCCGAACTCCTGCATGGTCACACCGTAGATCACATCGGCGCGGCTCATGGTGCGCTTGTTGTGCGTGACGATGATGAACTGGGAGTTGTCGATGAAGGCGTCCAGCATCTTGAGGAAGCGGCCGATGTTGGTTTCATCCAGCGGGGCGTCGAGCTCATCCAGCACGCAGAAGGGGCTGGGCTTGACCTGGTAGATGGAGAAGAGCAGCGCCACGGCCGTCATGCTGCGCTCGCCACCGGAAAGAAGGCTGATGGTCTGCAGCTTTTTGCCCGGGGGCTTGGCGATGATTTCGATGCCGGTTTCCAGCGGATCGTTTTCATCCACCAGCATGAGGTCGGCCTTGGCGGCAGGGCCGAAGAGCTCGCGGAAGTTGTTGTTAAAGTAGCCGCGTACCGCCGTGAACGTTTCCACAAACATGGTCTTCGTGGTCTCGTTGATCTTGGCGATGACCTGCAGCAGCTCGTCCTTGGATTTGACGAGGTCGTTGTGCTGGGTGTCGAGGAAGTTGTGGCGCTCTTCGAGTTCTTCGAACTCCTGGATGGCGTCGAGATTGACGGGGCCGATGCCTTCAAGCTTCTGGCGCAGTTCATAGACCACCTCCATGACGAAGGCCCAGTCTGGCTGTGCTTCTTCGCCGGGAATGACGACTTCGTCGATGTCCACGGCATCGTCATCACGGTTGGAGACGGCGCGGATGACAGGAGCTTCGACTTCCTCGGCTGCGGGTTCGGCGTCTTCAGGATCTTCGTTGCTGGGTTCGGCACCATCGGCGGCTGCGCTGGAGCCTGCGGCATTGGCCGCGCCTTTCTTGCCACGATTGCGGTTCTTCTTCTGCTCTTCGATGGTGACCATCAGCACGTGGTAGTCAGGCTCAAAGGCTTCGATGTGGAAGCTGTAACGTTCCTGCACCTGATTGATCAGGTTTTCGAGACGAAGGTCCACGCGGGTGAGGGTGACTTCGGCACGGTTGCGGGATTCATTGAGGCCGTTGAAGCTCTGACGCAGTTGCGTGAGCTGGGCTTCGAGCTGGCTGACCTGCTCAAACAATCCGGCGCGTTCTTCGGTCTTGGACTGCAGATGTTCTTCGATTGCGGCGATGGTGTCGCGCTGGGATTCGATCTGCTCCTGGAAGCGGGCGTTTTCAGCCTCGCTCTGCTGGATGCGCATGCGCCAGGTGTTGATCTCTTCGGAGAAGCGATTGATGCCGGCCTGAAGCTCCTGCAAGCGCACGCCGAGGGGGGCCTTCTGGCGCTCGATGGAATGCAGCGCGCTCTGCTCAAGAGCCAGTGCGGTGCGCAGCTCGTTGAGGCGTTCGCTGGATTCGAGTTCGCGGCGGAGGAAGGCCTCCATTTCGAGTTCGAGTTCGTTTTCGAGGGCGCGTGAGGTGGCCAGTTGCTCCTGGGCGATGGCCACGGCTTCTTGGAGCTGCTGGATCTGGCTTTCAGAGCCGCTGATGCGATCCTGAATCTGGTTCTGGTCCCACTCGACGCTCTCGAGCTTGGTGGTGGCCTGCTGCAGCGCACGCTGCACGACGCTGATCTTGCCCTGGAACTGGGAGAAACCTTCGCGTGCGCGCTGGGATTGCTCGCGCAGAGAGACTTCCTCGCGCTGCATTTCCTCAAGCTGCGCGGTGATGTTGTTCACGGCGTCTTCCTTCTCCATGTACTGGAGTTCTAGCGTTTCGACTTCGGTGCGGAGCTGGCGCACTTCGGCCTCACGGCGCAGCGTGGAGGAGCCTTCCTCCTTGGTGGCACCGCCGGTGATGATGCCGTCATGCGTGATGAGTTCACCGCGCATCGTGGCGATGGCGAGGTGCGGCATCTCACGCTTCATGCGCAGGGCGGTGTGCAGATCGTCCACGATGACGACGTTGTGCAGCAGGTGATCAATGAGGCTCTGAACGCCGGTTTTCACGCGCACCTTGTCCGTGGCCCAGGCGATGGCGCCAGCGGGCAGGAGTTCGCGATCGGCGGCGTTGCGCAGGTTGCAGAAATCATGTGGCACCAGCGCGGCGCGGCCCATCTTGTGATCCGTGAGGCGGTCGATGATCTGCGCGGCGAGTTCGCTCTCCGTGAGAAGGACGGCTTGCAGGTGGTCTTTGAGCGCGGCTTCGATGGCGGTGATGTACTCGGGCTCCACTTCGATGCTGGAGGCCAGCAGGCCGCGCACACCGACGGAATAGACGTCGGGGTTGTCCAGGCCGCTGATGACCTTCTGCGTGCCGGCGGAGAGGCCTTCGCCTTTCTGCAGAAGCTGCTCGATGATTTCGAGGCGTGACTTCCGCTGCGTCAGATTGCGCTGGAGGTCATTGAGCTCGTTGTTCATCGCGTCGCGCTGGCGGCGGCGTTCGATCATCTCGCGGGCGCAGTCCTTGGCCTTTTCGTCGAGCTGGTTGCGCGTCTCTTCGAGTTCCTGAATGTTGCGCTGCAGTTCGTCGAATTCGATCTGGCTCGTCTCACGCGCCTGCTGCGCTGTGTGACGGTCATGCGCGAGGGATTCGTGGCGCTGGCGGTCGCCGGAGATCTGATTGCTCAGGGACTGAGCGCGGGCTTCGCTGGAGGCGATCTGGCCTTCAAACTGGCGGATGGATTCGCGGATGGCGCGGCGGTCGGCTTCCAGGCGGTTGCGCTCTGGGATGATGTTCTGGTGCTGGCTGGCGTGCTCGTTCACGGCGAGCTGGCGCGTCTGGATGTTGTCGGTGATGGCAAGCAGCTGCTCATCGGCATTGGCGAGATCACGGCGTGCCTGATCGAGCAGGTCTTCGTTGTTGGCGATCTGCTCTTCGTTCTGGCGGATGCGGCCTTCGAGTTCCTCGCTGCGCTCACGGTTGAAGCCCAGGCGGCCTTCGGCGCTCTGCATCTGCGAGCGGAGCTCCTGCGCCTGCTGGCGTGCCTGGCTGATCTGGGACTCCAGCGCGTGGTAGGCCTCGCGGGTCTGTGCGGCTTCGGCTTCCGCGATTTGCAGCTTGGACTGAAGCTGTTCGATCTGCTGCGCCATCATGCGCACCTGGTTTTCGGACTCGGATTTTTCACCGGCAAATTCCGTGTACTGCTTGTGGGCCAGGTGGGTGTCCAGCAGCCGGGTATCTTCGAGCAGCGTCTGGTAGCGGCGCGCCTTCGCGGCCTGACGTTGCAGCGTGCCCATCTGGCGCTTCACTTCGGCGACGATGTCGGCGACGCGCAGAAGGTTGGCCTCGGTGTATTCGAGCTTGCGCAGCGCTTCACGCTTCTGCGATTTGAACTTGGTGATCCCTGCGGCTTCTTCGAAAACGGTACGACGGTCTTCCGGCTTGGAGCTCAGAAGCATGTCGATCTGACCCTGCGCCATGATGGAGTAAGCCGCACGGCCGATGCCGGTGCCGGCGATGAGGTCGTGGATGTCCTTGAGACGGCAGACGGTGTTGTTGAGGCGGTATTCGCTGCGGCCGTCACGGAACACGCGGCGTGTCAGTGCCACTTCGTTGAAATCCACTTTGAGCGACTCCTCGCAGTCTGCCATCGTCAGCGTGACTTCGGCAAGGCCCACGGGCTTGCGCTTGTCGGTGCCGTTGAAGATGACGTCCGCCATTTCATCGCCACGCAGCGCCTTGGCAGACGTTTCACCCAGCACCCAGCGGATGGCATCGACCACGTTCGATTTGCCGCAACCGTTCGGACCCACGATGCCGGTGACACCTTTGTGAAACTCGAAATGGGTCTTGTCCGCAAAGGATTTGAAGCCGTGAAGGGTGAGGCTTTTGAGATACATGACGGTGGAGAGGCGGAGATGAAAAGACGGGTGAAGAAATCCGATGGACGAATGACTTCGCGGTGAGTACTGAGAAGGACTGAACCATTCCGCGCCGGATGCCCGCAAGAGCGAACGCAAAAATCCACGCTATCTTGGGGATCGTTAAGACATCTTAAACAAGATGTGGGATTTTTCAGGGCGTTTTCCCTGTGAATAATCGTAGCGGCTGTGAACAAGTTTTCAAGGGTGGGGGTTTGGATGTAGGTTGGGTGTGTTTGGCGAATGGTGTTTTCCAATGCTCTCAAGCACCCTTCGCCAAACCGCCCGACTCTTGGCGTCACCGAGTTATGTGGCGTCATCATGCGCTCGCAGACGGGCGGGCTGTCGCCACGCACGTCCTACGAACGGACGGAGCGCTCAGGACGTAGGTTGGGCGTGTTTGGCGCGCAGGGCTTTCCTTGGGGCTGTTGTGCTCTTCGCCAAACCGCCCGACTCTGGGTGGCACCGAATTATATGGCGTCATCATGCGCTCGTAGACGGGCGGGCTGTCGCCACACCCATCCTACGACTGACTCGGCGCGCTCGGGCTAATACACCGCCTTGCGATGAAACAGAAAGCTCTCGGCCAGCAGCAAAACCAGCGCGAGCCAGATCAGGCGCTTGGGCCAGGTGCTGAAGGCGGAGGCGGTGATGACGGGGGCGGCGGGCTGGATGGAACGCGCGGCATCCGTGGCGAGGGCAGGGAGGTTCGTTTCGGCGGCGGAGATCAGGGCGCAGGCGCCGCTGCGGTCTTTGCCGGTTTCCCAGCTGCCGATGCGATTGAGCGCGAGGAGGCCGTGCGCGGGATCGTCTGACACTTCGATAAAGGACTCTCCATTCCACGCGTGCCATTGCACGAGGCTGTCAGTATGCAGCATCTCGCCGGTGTGCAGGGTGCGCATGTCGGTGAGGGCTTCGCTGTTTTCGGCGCACCAGTAGAGCGCGTTGCCGAGGATCAGCGGAAACGAGGGCAGCAGGGCGAGCTGCTCGGACTGCGAGGGCGAGAACGCGGTGACCGCGAGGCGCTGGCCATTGAACTCTCCGGCGGCGAGCACGGGCTCATT
>JAPLUN010000095.1 GCA_026397715.1 Verrucomicrobiota bacterium | reverse complement strand
GTGCTGCGGACTCGGAGGTCCGCGCTCCACTGAAAGAGCCTTCACCCCACCATCTCAATCTGAAACGGCGTCAGCATCTTCAGCGCCTCGCCCTCTACGCTTTCAAACGGATACACCATGATATTCGGCACCACGCAGTTCAGATGAAAATCAAAAAAACCGCGCATGTAATCCGCCGTAAAATCCGCGTCCGGGTGCATCTGCCGCCACAGGATCGCCTTGATCACATACGCATGGCAAAACACCGCGATGCGCTGCTCCTCGCGCTCCTGCAGCGCTTTCAATGAGGCATCCACGCGCTCGCAGAAATGCCGAAACGTCTCCGCGCCCTCGCCATCGCAGTAGTCGGGATCGCAGCGCTCCCAGTACTGCCGGGCGGGCTCGCGGCGTGTGGTCTCCGTGGTGCCGATGTAGCGGCCCGGAGCGAGGAAAGTCAGCTCATGCACCGGCAGCTCCACCACCTGCACCTGCGGGTGCAGCCGGCAGAGCGGCACCGCCGTGTAGGCCGTGCGGGAGTAGCGCGACACCACGATGAGATCCGGGTCCGTCTGCCACTGCGCGGCCACCGCCTCTGCCTGCGCCATCCCCTTCTCACTCAGCCCGATGGCGTGCGGCGTGTCCGTGGGAAAGCCTGCGTTGCTGAGGCTTTCGGCATGACGGATGAACCAGATCGTTTTCATAGGGCAGCGCCGCCATAGGCGCGCTGAGGCGCGGAGGCAAATGCAGGAGCGTTTGGATTGGAAATGGGTGGCGGTGCGTCTGGCCGAAAACAACGCGCTCAGCCCCTGTGGATGCTTCAGATTGAGCAAGGGAATGGGCAGCAATGGAATGAATTTTCAGTCACATTCCCTTGCTGTTCATTCCATTGCTAAAATCAACGATCCCTCAGGCCGAAAACAACACACTCAGCCCCTGCGGATGCTTCAGATTGAGCAAGGGAATGGGGATCAAGGGAATGGAGTTTCAGTCACATTCCTTTGCTGTTCATTCCATTGCTAAAATCTGCGCTCTCTCAGGCTCTGCTGCGACTTGATTCCTGGACACTTTCACTTCACCGCGTCTCACCTCACCTCTTCCCAGCCCGCGCCTCTGTCTTCGCCTTCTCCTCCAGCTCCTCGCGTTCCTGCAGCGCATACGCCACGGGCATGTACACCGCAAAGGCGTAGCCACACAGCCAGATGAAGGTGCACGCCCAGTACTTCACTGGTTGCCGACTGCGAAACGTCGGCCCCGCGTTGTCATCCAGGCAGCCCGTGCGCAGCGTCTGCACCAGCGGACTGGCCACGAAGAAGCACCACAGCGGCGCAAACACCGTGAAAAAGCTGAACTCGTGGATCACCGCCCCGCACGCGGCCGACACCACCGACACGCCAAACAGACCCCAGAACCACGGCGACCGAAACTGCATCTTCCGCACCGGCACCTTCGGCTTCGGCTCGCAGTCCTCCTCCTCGTCCCGCACGATCTGCCACCCCAGCCGACCGCCGCCACGGATTTCACCGCATTTCGGACACTCCATCGTCAGCCCTTCCGGGCGCCGCAGAGTCCCCGGCCCCGGCCTTCCGCAAAACGCACAATGCAGCAGCAACCGCCGCCGCATGATCTTCACCCCCACAATCATTCCCACCAGCCCATACACCCCCATCAGCCCCATGATGACCCCTTCCATCGGCGACGTGTACCCACACGGCTGCCCCCGTTCCATCAGCAGGTTGATGATCCACACCACCCCCAGCACCCACGGCGCGGCGTGAATCGCATAAAAACAAACACGGAAGCTCATGCGGCGGAGTGAAACGGAGCCGCCGAGTTTTGGCAATGACAGTCTGAGGGCGGGAATGGAACGAGTGGCTAAGATTTTCCGTGAGACGAATGGGCCACATCCCTTTTCCCCACCATTTTCTTGAAATCAGCGTTCGTTTTGGGACAGACTGCGCTAACCCAAACGCAGGCGCAGCATGGTGGCGTCTGCTTGCAACACCTGCCACATCACCTATTCTTTCCCGCAATGAGTTCCCTTCCTGCTGATGACCTCGCCTTCCGGCAGTGGCTAGCTGCCCGCCTGAAGCCGCATGAGACCACGCAACCCGGACACCCGCTCTATGTCCCGGTCAATGAAGGTACGGACCATGATCCGGTGAAAAAGATCCTGCGTGACATCCGCCTCAACGATTCCAAGGAAAGCCTCAACCTCGTCTCTGGCTTCAGCGGCGCGGGCAAGTCCTCCGAACTCCGCCGCCTGCGCAAAACCCTGGCGGATGAGGGCTACGATGCCTTCATCGCGGATGCAGACGAGTACTTCATGCCCAATGGAAACGTGGACATTGAAGTCCTGCTCATCAAGCTGGCTGCCGCTTGGTGTGACCAGCTCGACCAGAGCGAGGACATCGACGCGGCGCAGCAGTCCTACATGCTGCGCTTCTGGCACTGGCTGAAAAAGACCGATGTCGCACTCGAAGGCGTGGACCTCGGGGGCAGTCTCTCCGCCGGAGACTCGGCACTCGCCAAGGCCGAGATCAATGCCAAGATCAAGATTACCCTGAAGGAGAACCCCGCGCTCATCCAGCGCGTGCAGGATGCCCGGACCAAGCGCCCCGGTGCCATCCGTGCCGAGCTCATCCTGTTCTTCAGCGAGATGATCCGTGCTTTGCGGGACCAGAAGCCTTCCTCACTCAGTCCTGTGCTGATTCTCGACAGCTTTGAGAAACTCTCAGACACCCCGCAGACCGCAGGCAGCGTCGCTGAGAGCATCTGCACGCTGCTCACCGCCCACTTTGATGAACTCTCAATCAAAGGCATCCACGTAATCCTAACCATGCCGCCTTGGATCAAATTGCGCGGACTCGGCCAGGATCGCGTCCGCTTGCTCTTTGGGGTCAAACTGTGGACCAATACCCCCGAGCGTGAACGCTGGGCAGATGGCTACGCCCGCATGCGTGCCGTAGTCCTCAAGCGCTTTGAAGCCGAAGGACTGCAGAGATTCTTTGGCGAAGCACAAGATGGCAGCCGCCCCTTGGTGGACGCTCTCATCTACGCCTCCGGTGGCCACATCCGCGATCTCATCACGTTACTGTACGAGGCGCTGCTAGAAGCTGCGGATGGCCCTCCGCCCGACGGCCAGCCTATCGTCACTGAAGCCAATGTGCGGCGAGTCATCGCCGAGCATCGCAGCAATATCTCCCGCCTTTCAGATGAGGCCGCTCGCTGCCTGCATGAGATCGCCGAATCGCGCAATTGCAGTTTCCCGGACCATGGCACGCAGGCCACACTCACTCTGACCGGCCTCTACAATAGCCACCGTGCCTTTGTGCTGCCCAATGATGGTGAATGGCATGACGTGCATCCACTGGCGCTCGATGCCGTGAAGGAAAAAGTGCGCCGGCTTAAAGGCGAAGCTGCCGTGCCCGCTGCCGCTCCTGCGGTGAAACGCCGCAGTTCCAAAGCCAAAGTCAAACCCACCTCATCCCGTGGCCACAAGAGTCGCTGAAAGCCCGCCGGTGCCTGATCCATCGCGTTCCATCCGCGTGGAGGATCAGCGTGCCTGGCAGATTCTGCGCACGCATTACTTGATCAGTGAGGGCTTTGCTCTCGTGCTGCTTACCGCGCCGGATGAGTGGACGCTCTCCCGCATTCGCGCCCACCTGCCGGAGTTGCTTCCCGCAGGCGCGGCCTTGCGTGATGTCGGCTTTGAAAGCACCTTCCAGCCTGAGGTGCTGACCCAGGAAATTTTGGGACGCAATCTACCAGCGCATTCAGCTCCGCAGGTTTGGGTGGAGGCACCTGCACCGCCGGTTTCTTCCTCGGACCCAGCCATGGAGCCATGGCATGCAGCCTTCAGCTACCTCAACCGCCACCGCAACGCCCTGCCCCGCGAAATCCCCGGCACCCTGGTCATCGCCGGAACCCCGGAGACTATTCACGCCCTGCGGGAGTCCGCGCCAGACCTCTATTCCATCCGCTCCACCCTGCTCGCCTTTGACCCGGCCCCATCGGAGCCAGGCTTGAGCGATCAGCCCGCACAGAAGCGCCAGCGCCTCACCGCCTACCGCCGCGCCCTTCTCGCCGCCTTCCGCCCGTATCAGGAACTCGCCATCGACAACTTCGCTGCGGCGGAGCAAGCCGCGCCGGACATCTGGGACATCTTCGTCCATCCCGCCTGCTCCAAGGAGTACCTCCGCCCCGAGGACATGGACATTGCGCAAAGGGAGACGCCACCTCGCATGCCTGCGCAGGACTTGCTGCCGCTGCTCGCGCAAGATGACTACCGCCGCACCGTGCTGCTGGCCGATCCGGGCATGGGCAAGAGCACCCTCATCCAGTCTCTCATCGCCCACCTCGCCAGCGGGCGCGGTTTCACTGGTGCAGCCGCACTCACCGGCCTGCTGCCCGTGCCGCTCATCCTGCGGGATATTGTGCCCCTACTGCCGCAGGATCAGGTGGAAAACTGGAGCTGGGACAGCCTCCTCAACATCCTCATCGAGCGCTACCAGCGCGACGAAGCCGCCCCACCGCTCTGCGACAGCTTCAAAGACCACCGCGACGAATTCCGGCAGATCATTCACACCGATGCGAAGGTTTTCTTCCTCATCGACGGCCTCGACGAAATCGGCGACATCGCCAAGCGCCGTCAAATCGTGCATTGCATTCAGGATGGCATCCGTGCTGTGAGCAAGGAGGCGCGGTGGTTGATTACCTCGCGGGTGATTGGGTATGAGGATGCAAGAGTAGACATCAAGTTTGGTTGGTGGCCCATGGACAAGGCAGATAAAAATCTTTCTCGCATACAGCGACCTGTACCGTGGCTTAATGCGGATCGCGGCATGAAAAAACTAGTCCAAGAATGGAGGCCATGGATTATTCCTGGGACTGGGTGGGAGGACGAATACCCGCGTGTGCTGAGAAATATAGAACCAGAAAGGTCAAACCAAAATGAGGAATGGCCAATTCAAGATTCAAATGAGCCATTACTAAAACTAAGAGGCATCGGCTATGGCTGCCGCCTCCCTATTGCCCAGCGCCTCTACCTGGTTCCCTTCGATGATAAGCGACAAGATCTGTTTACGCAGCGCTGGTTTCAGAACCGGCACAGCACGGATTACTCGCACGAACTGATGCGTGAGGTGCGGGCACATCATCATGATGGTGTGCGCATCATCTCTCGCGTGCCTAATCTGCTGTGCATGATGAACATCCTCAAGCGCAGCGGCAAGCCACTGCCGGATGGCCGGGCCGCGCTCTACGACGCTATCGTTCAGGCCTATCTCGGCGGCATTGATGCGGCCTATCGCCTGCGCCCGGTCCTGGGAAACACCTGCCCCTTTGATGCCGCCCAACGCCGCTTCCTGCTCTCACTCCTCGGTGCGCACATGCAGCAGATTCGGGCGGCGTTCATGGTAGCCACTCCTGAAATCGAGGAAATTGAAATAGCTGAAACGAGTGCAGAAATGGAAGGCGCTTCATTTGGGGCAGACGGCAATATCCTCATCTCCCGCCCGGAACTGGAGCAACTCCTAATCCCCGCCATCCAGCGCTTGCTGGAGGAGCGCCGAATGGTCAGCGACCATACCACCACTGAGTTGCTTGATGAGTTGCTGTACCACATCGCCTCCCGCTCTGGCCTGCTCATCCCACGCAGCAGTGATGTAGAGGGGAATACAGTCTACGGCTTCACCCACCTCTCCTTCCTGGAATTCTTCGCCGCAGAGTGGCTTAGTTTGGAATACGACCGCCAGCGCAACCGCATCGTGCGTCGTACCCTGGCACAGGAAGAAGGCCAAACGCTCAGTGATGCGGAGCTAGACCACGAGTTCCCGCCTCACGGTCCCATCCAGCACACTCGCGAATCATTCCGGGACTTGCCCGCGATAACAGCGTGGCATGAACCAATCATCTTCCTTCTGGAATCCCGGAAGGCCGACACCCCCACCCTCCTGCGCTGGCTCTTTCCCGCCCTGCATAGCCACCAGCCACACGTCGTTTCAAAGAGGGATCAAAATCCCACGCCCTTATTGCCGCTGGATGCCGTTCGACTCGCTGTCAATCTCACCCAAGACCCCGAAATCCACCTACCCAAAGAAACTCGTCAGCAGTGGTGGCGCAGGCTTTGGTTTGCGTATCTAACTTGGCCTTTTCACCCAACAGCTGGAGAAAAACCCACTCAGTGGCCAATAGCCCCGCTATTAATCAACAATAATGAGCACCGACCTGAGGTCCTTAAAGCACTAATAGAAGTTTATTCGAGCAGCGAACTGACAAGTTTAGCTGAGTTACCTCCAGAAGAAAAAACGGGGTCTCAGGCCGCCAAAAGACACCTTATTCTATTCGATTGTGTCCAACTTACCAGTTCTGACCTCTCTCAACTTACCATCCTGAGCCATTTGGAGCGTTTGCTGCTCAGTAATTGCAAAGGGCTCGAAACACTTCCAGACCTCAGCAACCTGAAAAACCTATCAACACTCTTATTGGTAAACTGTTCCGGGTTGCATGGTGACAACGCGTTCGATGCACTTAGCAAACTCACACAACTAAAACTACTCATCATCCGTAGTTGTCCTGGCCTGACTCGATTGCCCGAGTTGGGTTCAAACAAAGGCCTCTCAATTCTCGATTTAGTAGACAACACAGAACTTCATGGGCCCGAAGCCCTCAGAGGCCTAACTGGGCTGACGAAATTATTTCACCTTAACCTCAGTCGCTGCACCAAACTGGAACAACTACCAGATCTCCGCTCCTTTAAGCACCTCAAATATCTCAAATTAAACGACTGCAACAGTCTGAAGGGAGTCCAAGCCCTCGGTGGCCTCTACGCTCTGAGCGCGTTGGAAAATCTCGAAATTACTGGGTGCACGGGCCTAACCAAGGATGACGTGGCGGAGCTTCAACGGAATCTGAGTAAGAAGTGTAAGATCACAGCAAGCACGTGAGAAAGATCTCACGCCCTTCAAGTTTCCTCGTGAAGCTTCAAGGGCGATGCGCCTTGTCTGAATCTCATCACACGCCCGCAGCCTTCTGCTTCTCGGCCTGCAGGGCTGCTTTATCCGCAGCGAGCTGCGCGAGGGCGGCGGCTTGGCGGGCTTTCTGTTTGGCTTCGTATTCGGCGAGGGTTTTGGCGCGGGCTTCGGCGCGGCGGGCTTTGGCTTCTTCGTCGGCTTGATTGAACTTGGCGCGCTCGGCTTCCTGGGCGGCTTTGGCGGCGGCGGCTTCGGCGGCGCGTTGTTCTTTTTCGAGGCGGATGGCTTCCTTCTCGGCGAGCTGCTTGGCCTTCAACTCGGCGGCGGCGGCGCGGAGGGCTTCTTTTTCGGCCTCGGCCTGGGCTTTGATGGCGGCTTTCTCAGCTTCGGCCTGCTCCTTGGCGAGGCGTGCGGCTTCCTTGGCGGCTTCTTTCTCGGCGAGCTCACGGGCTTTGGCAGCGGCCTTCTCGGCCTCCGCTTGTTCCTTGGCCAGACGGGCGGCTTCCTTGGCGGCG
>JAPLUN010000354.1 GCA_026397715.1 Verrucomicrobiota bacterium | reverse complement strand
CAATCTGGGTGCGATCACATGCAATCGATCGATGTCTGACAGGTTCCGACCACGATGAATTTGCAGTTCGGTCAAGCTTTCCATGACAGGAAGACCTTCCAAAGTGGAAGGATTGATCCAAGTTAGCTGGAGATGCTCGACAGAATTCGGAATGGCAATTTCTTCAAAAGATTTTGATCTGGGGTTGCAGTGCCAGAGATGAAATTTCTTGATTGCAGACTGGTTGAATCCTGCATCCTTTTTATTCCAGTTAGATACAAGCGTGTGAAGGTGTTTGAATCGCGAAAAATCAATTCCGGGCCGTTTCTCCATGACGCCACAATATGCGAGCTCAGGCAGTTCGTACAACCCATCCACGTTGCTGAACGAGCAACCCCAGAACCAGACTCTGCTCGCGGACGAACACATCTTTAAAAAATCCAAGTCCACTCCTCGAAAACCAAACGAAGGATGACCAAACACACCACCAAAGTTTCCAGCGTGATAATGTTCAATGCACTGATCCACACGATCTGACTCAATACCAATGCATGCGGGAGAATTCACCTCACTGACCATGAAGCCATTTTTTCGATGGATATTCATGGCATGGTTCCAACACAAAATTCAGATTAAATATAAGGCACCGCCTGTCCGCAGCATGACAGTCAGCCAACTCTACACCATCAGCGGCGGATGCATCTCGATGGGCGGAATCTTGGTGCAGACGCGGCGGCCATCGGGGGTGGTGCCGAAGAAAGAGCCTGTGGCGGTGCTTTCGGTCTTGATGACGTGGTAGGAATTGTAGCTGAAGGTTTCCCCCGGGGAGAGATTGGGGAACTGGCCGACGACGCCGTCGCCTTCGACGACCATGGTGTCGCCGTCGGTGTCACGAACGATCCATTTGCGGCCAAAGATGCGTACAATGTCGGGGGAGTCGTTGTGGATCGAGAGATGATACACAAACGGGTGCGGCCGGTCCGGCGGAGCAGGCCGAGTGGGATCATAGGCGATGCTGTCCACCGTGACCGTGAGTCCTGGCAACGGATCGAAATTCATGGGATGAGTTTAGTCCATACACAGGATGCCACAAGCCGGGGTTTGCAAAAAGCAGCCGGACTCGTACCATCCAGCCAACCGCCACCATGCCCTCCTCCCCCCCCGTCGTTCTCACCATTGCAGGTTCAGATTCTTCATGCGGAGCGGGGGTTCAGGCGGATTTGAAGGCGATTTCAGCACTCGGAGGCTATGGCCTGAATGCGCTCACGAGCGTGGTGTCAGAGACGCCGGGCCTCGTTTCTCAGGTGCGCCTGCTGGATGCGGACTTCATTGCCGACCAAGTGCGTGTGCTGTTTGGCGGCTTTCCCATTGCATCTGCGAAGACCGGCATGCTGGGTGGGCGGGACCAGGTGCATGCGGTGGCGGAATCTTGGCGGCAGTTTGGCCATGGGCGCATCCCCCTCGTGGTGGACCCGGTCATGATCGCCACCAGCGGAGGCAAGCTGCTGGAAGACGCCGCCGTGCGGACCTTGATCGACGAACTGCTGCCGCTCGCCTCGCTGATCACGCCGAATCTGGACGAGGCCCGCGTGCTGTGGGATCGGGAGGTTCCCGACCTCGAAGCCATGGAGGACTGCGCCCGCGAACTGAGCGCCCGTTTTGATGCCGCTGTGCTGGTAAAAGGCGGGCACCTGAAGGGGGATGCCGCCGATGTCCTGTGCTTGGACGGAGAACTCTTCTGGCACACCGCCCCGCGCACGCCGGGGGTGCGCACCCATGGCACAGGCTGCACGTTTTCCGCCGCCATCGCCACCTGCCTGGCGCAGGAAATGGGGCTGAATGAGGCTGTCGCCTCGGCCAAGGAGTTCGTCAGCCGCGCCATCGCCCAGCATTTCATGTGGCAAAGTGCTGGCGCAGGGCCCGTACATGCTCTCAATCAGCTGCAGCAGACCGACGCATGAGACGACTCGCCATCTTTTTGACCTTCACCTCCTCCGTGTTCGCCGCCAGCGGCCCGGAGCCGAAGGACGTCAGCCAGGCAGGCATCCAGACGGCGTTTCGGATTCTGCAGAAGGAATACATCCGCAGCAGCGATCTGACCTTTGATGTGCTGAACCGTGCCGCGCTCTCCGGCTTGCTGCAGCGTCTTGATTTCGGTGCGGAACTGGTCCCCCGCACCAGCGAGGCCAAATCCGGCGCGCTCACCGGTGTGCAGGCAGAACTGCTGACGCCGCAGACTGGCTACCTGAGGCCCCGCGAATTCACGCCGAGTGAAACGAAGGAACTCGAGAAGCATCTTCAGGATTTTGTGGCTAAAAAGGTGAACCACCTCATCCTTGATCTGCGCAGTCCGGCTCCGCCGGGGAACTTCAATGATGCGGCGGACATGCTGAGCCTGTTTGTCCCCAAAGGCGAAGTGCTCTTCAAAATGAAGCAGATGGGGCAGGCGGCCTCCGAAGTCGAAACCAACGTGCGCGAGCCTGTGTGGTC
>JAPLUN010000512.1 GCA_026397715.1 Verrucomicrobiota bacterium | reverse complement strand
GAGCGTGAGCCAGGCTGCCAAAGCAATGGCGATAAGCACATTCACTGCTGGTCCCGCCAGTGCCACCAGCATCTCCTGCATGGGTTTTTCAGGAATGCGTTCCAGCCGCGCCACACCGCCGGTGGGAAGCAGCGTGATGTCCCGTGTGCCCACGCCAAAGCGCCGCGCCATCAGCGCATGACCGTATTCATGCAGCAGCACGCATGCGAAGAGGAGCACAAAGAACAGAACGCCGTTCAGTGCCGCGCCGAGGCTGCGCTCCGGCATCCAATGGGCAAAGCCGATCAGAAACAGCAGGATAAGAAAGGTGAAGTGAATGAAGACGTCGATTCCGAGAAAGCGGCCGAGTTTGAAAGACCATTTCATGAGCAGCAGGATGGTTGGGTTGGGTTGGTTTTGCAGAAAATGAATCAACGTTTGCGGATCAGACGTGCCACCAGAGCGGTCCATCCGGTCTGGTGTGAGGCACCGCAGCCGCGTCCGTTATCGGCGTGGAAAAATTCGTGAAACAAGAGAAGATCACGCCACGGGCCATCCTTGCCATAGCGGGCATCTCCGCCGTGGCATGGGCGGTTCCCTTCACTATCAGGCTCAAAGAGCCGGCTCATGCGGCGGGCGATCTCGTGTGCGGCTTCAAGCAGTGTCACGCGGTGCCCGCTGCCGGTGGGCAGCTCCACAGTGAAGCTTTCCCCGTAAAAGTGATGGTAGCGTTCCAGCGCCTCAATGATGAGGTAGGAGATCGGGAACCACACGGGGCCGCGCCAGTTCGAGTTCCCGCCGAACATGTAGCTATCACTTTCACCTGGCACATACCGTATTTCTTTTTCCTCACCCTGAACATGGAGTTTAAAAGGATGCGCCTCATGATGGCGGGAGAGGGAGCGGATGCCGAAGGGGGACAAAAACTCCCGCTCATCCAGCAAGTAGGCGAGAAGACGTGAGAGCCGCTCACGCGATGGTATGGCCAGCAGGCGATGCCCGTGCTCACCGCCACGCTGGCAGTAGCTGACGTAGTGTGCGAGATCACAGCGGTGGGCCAAAAACCAGTCCATGCGCTTCTTGAATCCTGGCAGTGCGGTGATGCGGCCTTCATCAAGCAGCTCCACGGCGATGAGCGGCAAGAGTCCGACGAGCGAACGCGTGCGCAGCGGCAGCGGCGGCTTGCTGTCATCCAGGATCTGATCGTAGTAGAAGCCATCCTGCTCATCCCACAGCCCGCCACCGCCGAGAGTATTGATGGCATCGACGATCTGCACGAAGTGCTCGAAGAACTTCGACGCCATGTCTTCGTAGGCTTTGTTCACACTGCCATCGGGCCTCTGGGCCAGTTCGAGGGACATGTTCAACATGGTCAGTGCATAAAAGGCCATCCAGGCGGTGCCATCGGCCTGCTCCAGTCTCTGGCCGTCAGGGAGGGCGGTGCTGCGGTCAAAGATGCCAATGTTATCAAGGCCGAGGAAACCACCCGCAAAGAGATTCCGTCCCTCGCTGTCCTTGCGGTTCACCCACCAGGTAAAATTCAGCAGCAGTTTCTGAAAACAGCGCTCCAGAAACTCGCGATCGCGCTCCCCAGCAGGCGCGGTGATTTTATAGACGCGCCAGCAGGCCCAGGCGTGCACTGGCGGGTTCACATCACTGAATTTCCACTCATAGGCTGGGATCTGGCCATTCGGGTGCAGGTACCATTCACGCAAAAAAAGCAGCATCTGTTCCTTGGCGAACTCCGGGTCCGTCTCGGCAAAGGGCAGCATATGAAAGGCCGTGTCCCAGGCTGCAAACCAGGGGTACTCCCACTTGTCCGGCATCGAGAGGATGTCGCGGGCGAAGAGATGCCCCCAGTTGTGGTTGCGCCCGCTCCAGCGTGCCTCCGGCGGGGCTGGATACGCAGGATCACCCTCCAGCCATTCCTTGACGACGTATTGGTAAAACTGCTTCGTCCACAAGAGCCCGGCATGAGCCTGCCGCTGAATCTGCGCACGAGACGGTTCAGGTTCCACGATGGTGGCGTAAAACGCATCCGCCTCTGCAAGGCGCTGCTTGAAAAGAGGCCCAGCTGGCATCGCAGGGCCGCTGGAACTTTCGCACAGCCTGAGATCAATCGTCACTGCGCCTCCAGCCGGGATCCGCATGGAATAATGCGCAGCGGCCTTGGTTCCGGTTTGCGCAGGATTCACCGCTCCGGCTTCTTTTTGCACCACGAAGCGATGAAAGGCATCTTTGGTGAATTTCGACGTATTGGGCGAACCGAAGAGCTTTTCGTGATTCGTAGTGTTTTCCGTGAAAAGCCAATTCGGAGCAGTGCCATCGCTCGCCGTAGCCGCATGAAGCTGATACGAACCCAAATCCTCCACCAAGTCCGATTCCAGTCCCCGATGGTCGATCTCAAGGACATTTCCTTCGAGGCTAAGGCAAGGGCTGGCCACCCCTCTTTGCCACGACCACACATTGCGAAACCACACCGTCGGCAGCACATCGAGCGGTGCGGCTTCAGAACTTCGATTGTGAATCGTCACGCGGATGGAGATGTCCTCATCTGTGGCCTTTGCATACTCGACGAAGACATCGAAGTAGCTCTCGTTATCGAAGACACCTGTGTCCACCAGATCAAACTCCGCGTCGTGAAGTCCACGTTGACGATTTTCCTCGACCACATGCGCATAGGGGAACTCCGCCTGCGGATATTTGTAGAGCGCCTTCATGTAAGAATGTGTCGGCGTCGAGTCGAGGTAATAGTACAGCTCCTTCACATCCTCCCCATGATTCCCCTCCGGCCCACTCTGACCGAAGAGTCTCTCCTTCAAGATCGGGTCACGGTGATTCCACAGCGCCAGGGAAAAACACAAACGGCATTGCCGGTCGGTGATGCCCAGCAGCCCGTCCTCGCCCCAGCGATACGCCCGCGACCTCGCGTGCTCATGCGGAAAGCTCCGCCACGCATCCCCCTTCTCCGAGTAATCCTCGCGCACAGTTCCCCATTGCCTTTCTGAAAGATAAGGTCCCCAGCGTTTCCAGTTCGCGGTACGGTTACGGTCTTCCAATAGCCTCTTATGTTCTTTCGTCGTCTTTGGTGTCTTTGGTGTCTTTGTTGGCATGATAAAATGAGATTAACCACCCGTTTCAAAACCCGGATACAAAGTCATTCCACCGTCCACAAAGAGGGTGATGCCATGCACGTAGTCGCTCTGATCTGAGGCGAGCCAGACGGCTGCCCGACCGATCTCCTCAGGTTCACCGATACGCTTTTGCGGGATGAGCTTCAGCAGATCATCATAGGCCTCACGCGTCTCCCAGGCTGCGGTATTGATCGGCGTGCGAACAGCTCCTGGCGCGATGCTGTTAACCCGGATGCGCCGTGGCGCCACTTCTTGCGCGAGGCTCTTCATCAGCAGCATGAGGCCACCTTTGGACGCGGCATAGTTCACATGCCCGGCCCAGGGGATCACCTCATGCACGGAGCTGATGCAGAGGATTTTTCCTGCGGCGCAGGAAAGCGCGGGGTTGATGCCCTGCTGCTTGAAAAGCCGCACCGCTTCCTGGCAGCAGAGAAACGGCCCTGTCAAATTTACATCCATGACACGCTGCCACTGATCCAGCGTGAGATCCTCAAACGCGGCATCGAGCTGGATGCCCGCGTTGTTCACCAAAACATCCAACCGACCGAACTCGGCCACGGTTTGCTGAAACATAGACTGGACTTGAGCTGGCTTCGAGACGTCTGCAGCCACACTGATGGCCCTAGAACCACAACGCTGGATTTCTTTGGCCACTTCCTCGGCCTTCTCTGGGCTGCCTAGATAGTTGATGACGACATTGGCTCCCGCATGACCAAGGGCGATAGCAATTGCACGCCCAATACCGGAACTGGCGCCTGTGACGAGCGCGGTTTGACCAGCGAGAAGGCGAAGCACGGGGCAGCTCGGCGCAGGTGAGGCCGGCCACGCAAGAATGCCTGGAGAGTTAGACGGATTCACAGGTGGCATGAGTCAGAGATTTTGTGCAATGACAGAGAGCTTTTTATGAGCCTGCGAGTTGATCTGGTCCAGTGCACTTTGGAAACTATTCCCGCGACCGTGCGCCAGCACATCTGGCCCAGGCATGGACAGCATCAGAGTCAGATGGAAGGAGTCTGTAGAATCCGCCTCTTCTTCGACTCGAAGCCTAGCGCGCGCTATGGCCTTTATCTCAGAGAGAGCCTGCAAGACCTGATGTATTTGCTTTTCCCAAGATGCATTTGGCGAGCAGCCGAACCAGTCGATTTTGATGATCATGCGAGTAAATGAATGGAGTTTAAGCGGGGGCTGTGTCTTAGCTGTTATGTGGATATGGATGCCAGGTGCTGTAGCAGGGGTGGTCCTGGCCATGGGTAGATTTGAGCTTGTAATGGCTGCATGAAGTGAGCGCAGCAGCGGTGATAGCGAGTATGAGCATGCGAGTTGTCATTGAGTGCGTTTGGTCGTGGATTTAGTTTTCTTGGGGGCTGGCTTTGCGGCAGGCACCGAGTTCTGGCTGGCTTCTTGGGCTGCCTTCTCAGCAGCGGCCTGGATGACCTGCTTTTCTGCGGACAGCCAGAAGTCGATCTCCCTGCCAGCAGGGCGGTCCGCATGGAGCCAGAGCTGATAGGCGAGTCCGCGAACTTCTTGAAACTGCTCCGGGGTCAAGGTGCATTGGGTTTGGTTCATGGTTTGGTGGATGGTGAGGGGGATGTTTGCGGCTGGCTTCAAATCGGACGGATCGGGAGCAGCGGCAGGGACGTGATGAAACCGTTCGTTGATGCGACGGAGAATGGTTTGACGGCTGGGCTGATGATGAATGTCTTCACAACAGATGAACTCGGCGTTCCATCGCGCCGCCCAATGCAGCAGATCCGCACAGAGAGTGCTCGTGTGAGCGCAGGGCGAGTGGGCACCTTCCTCCAAAGCCAGGACCAAGGCCCTGTCCTCCCGCTGCTGCCACGTGATGGAGTCCAGCCAGCGTTTGATATGGTCTGGCAAAGGCTCGGCGCTGGAGGTGGCGATGATGATCATGTCCGCCTCTGTGCCGATACGGGCTGACATGGCGCGTATGTCGGGAGCGGACACCAGCTTTTCAAATGTCCACTCTCTAAAGGACATGCGAAGATCGGCGCGAAAGCACTGGTGCAGCCAGGCGAACGCTTTATTCACCTGCATTTCCGCCTGGTAGCCGTCATGGATGGCGATGACCGAAAAAGAAGCCATGGTGGCATCACCGCCGCGTGACGCTCTGCTTCTGATTGGCTCACCGTTCTTCATGGGTGAGATCATGTCTTTTCATGCGCCCCCCAACAATGGGCATACTTGCCCAGCTTGGCTCAGCAATCCGCTGATGTCGTTTCAGTCTGGGTTCACGGTCGCGCTCAGCCCTGTTCACCGACCCAGCGCGTGGCATGGTGAATGAGTTCGGTGGCGTTGCGCAGGCCGAGCTTCTGGCGGATGTGCATGCGATGCGTGTCCACGGTCTTGATGCTCAGATGCAGAATGCGGGAAATGTCATGCGGTTCCTTCCCCTGCCCAAGGAGGCGGTACACTTCAAACTCGCGGTCCGTCAGGGTGGAGACGGAGGCTGCGCCGGGCTTCGGCCCTGCCTTTGCGCCGGAGAACGCATCGAGGATCTGTGAGGAGATGCTCTCACTTACCGAGATGCCGCCGGCCAGCACGCGGCGGATGGCGTGGATGATTTTTCCCGGTCCTTCCTGCTTCATGATGTAACCGCGCCCACCTGCGCGAATGACGCGCTCGGCATAGAGTGTCTCATCGTGCATGGAGATGATGAGCACGGGCGTCTGCGGGCTGATGGCACGCGCGTCCTTGAGCAGTTCAAGACCGCTTTTGCCGGGTAGGCTCATGTCCAGGAGCATGAGATCGGGCTTGAGCTTTTCAAGCGCGGCCAGCGCCTGCTCGGCATCGTGCGCCTCGGCGCACACGACGAGATCGGTTTCGAGGTTCACCAGCCCGGTCAATCCGGCGCGGAAGACGGGATGATCATCGACAATGAGCACGCGTTTTTTGGATGCTGGAACTTCGCTAGTTTTTTTCGGCATGGTTGAGAGTTTGTGGGAATTGGCAGGTGACCACCACGCCTTTTTTTCGGCCATTTTGGACCTTCAGCATGCCGCCGGTCATTTCGGCACGGTATCGCATGATGCGCATGCCCATGCCTTCACTTTTGGCTGAAGCAAGCAGTCCGCTTCCGTCATCGGTGACGGTCAAAGCGGTCTTGGTGAGGCGGATGCGGATGTTTCTGGCTCTTCCGTGCTTTACGGCGTTGCTCACGGCTTCTTGGGCGATTCGGTAGAGGTGCAGCATCGCGGGCTCGTCGTCGATTGGCGCGGCATCAAGGGATTCAAAGCGGCATTTCACGCCGAACAGCTCGCTGGACTGCGCAGCAAGGTTTTGCAGCGCACGCGCAAAACCGCCCTGCTCCGGTGCCACGGGATGCAGGCCACGGGCGAGGCCGCGAGTATGCGCGAGGGCTTTTTGCAGCAGTTCGCCCATTTTTTTGGCGGCGACGCTCTGCGGGGATTTTTCGGCCTCCAGGGTGCGCTGGAGCACTTCCGCCATCATCCACGCGCCTGCGAGCTGCTGGCCCAGATCATCATGCAAATCCTGGCCGATGCGGCGCTGCTCGCGCTCGCTGATCTGTAGAATCTCCTCCTCGAGCTGCCGCCGTGCCACGATCTGCTCCATCAGCTCCGCTGTGCGTTGCTGCACACGCTGCTCTAGTTCGGCATTGAGCAGGCGGATCGTCTGTTCAGCGTTTTTACGCTCGGTGATGTCCGTGATGTCGATGATGATGAGCGGCCCCTCGGGCGTCTCCACCTGGCTGAGGCTGACCTCCATCGGGAACTCGCTTCCGTCCTTCCGCCACCCGGCCAGTTCCATGCCGCGAAATCGCTCCGCATGCTCAGGTCGCGCTAGAAAGTCCTTCCGCAGCCTGCCAAAGCGATTACGCTCACCAGGAGCAAGCATCATCTCGAAGGCCGTGCCGATCATGGCCTTGCGCCGGATGCCGAAAAGTCTTTCCGCACGCGCATTGGCCAGCCACATGCAGCCCAGTGAATCCAGGATGACGAATCCGTCTGGCGCGGCCTCCAGCAAGCGGTCAAAAATGCGGCGGTCCACATTTCTCTGCGTGATATCGCGTGAGATTTTGGAGAAACCGGTGAGATGGCCCGCCGCATTTTTCAGCGGTGAGATGGAGATCGAGATGTCGATGATTCGGCCATCTTTGCGAATGCGCTGCGTCTCGTAGTGCTCGATGCGCTTGCCACGGCGGATGTAGCGGCGGAAGACGGCCTCGTCATCCGCTGCTTCCGGAGGGCGCAAGAAAGACACTGGCTTGCCGACGGCTTCTTGGGCCGAATATTGAAAAATCCGCTCAGCACCGGCATTCCACGTCTGGATCACGCCATCGAGATCAAGAGTGATGATGGCATCGTCCGAGGATTCAACGACGGCGGCGAGTCTCTTGCGGACAGCCGCCGCCGCCTCGCGCTCGGTGATGTCGCTGGCGATGCCGCCAATCTGATAGGGTTTGCCGTCCTTGCGGCCCAGAATGATGCCGCGATCCGCCAGCCAGCGCACCTGGCCGTCACGACCAACCACACGGTAGAAAGCCTCATAATCGGCCTTTGCACCATTGAACCACTGCTGCAGCGCCTCACGCACCGCCTTGCGGTCTTCGGGATGGATGCACTCCTCCCACAAGGCTGGTTTTTGCTGCAACTCATCCACGCCATAGCCCCAGATACGCTCAAAGGCAGGACTCACATACGAAAAGCACGGTGGATCGAGTTCCTTGAACCACAACACATCGCCGATGTTCTCCACGAGGAGTCGGAAGCGAGCATCATCTGGTGGAGCGGCAAGGGTCATCTGGCGGAACGGATTTTCTTTTCGATTTCCACGAGCACCAAGGCACAAGCGGCGACGCCGAGGATGCGCAGCCAGGCGGAGGCTTCAAGCGGTGCGGTGTGGAGGAAACGATTCATCTCCGGCGAGTAGGTAAACATAAGCTGCAATAAAACCGTGAGGGCGATGCCGAGCAGCAGGCGCGGGTTCGTGAAGAAACCGAGCGCGAAAATGCTGCGGCGGAGGCTGCGGCAACTGAGGAGGTAGGCGCTGGCGACGGCGACGACCGTATTCACCACAGCAGTGCGGCTGGCGGCGATGCTGGCACCGCCGTTTTGCGCATCAAAGAAGACCCAGTAGCTGCCAGCGAGCATGATGAGCGAGACCAGGCCGGTGCGCATGAACATGGCCAGATCAAAGATCGGCGTCTTTTGATCACGCGGCGGGCGCTTCATGATGTCGGTCTCCGGCGGCTCAAAGACGAGCATCAGGCCGAGCAGGATGGCGGTGGTGAGATTCACCCACAGCAAATGCACGGGCAAAGTCGGCAGCGTGAGGCCGAGCACGACGCTGGTGAGCAGGATGAGCGCGAAGCCAACGCTGACCGGCAGCGTCCAGACGAGGAACTTGATGAGGTTGTCATACACGCCGCGACCTTCCTCAACGGCGGTGGCGATGGTGACGAAGTTGTCATCCGTGAGCACCATGCTGGCCGCGCCTTTGGCCACATCCGTGCCGGTGATGCCCATGGCGATGCCGATATCAGCTTGCTTCAAAGCGGGGCCGTCATTCACGCCATCGCCAGTCATGGCGATGAC
>JAPLUN010000015.1 GCA_026397715.1 Verrucomicrobiota bacterium | reverse complement strand
GAGGCCTACAAGCTGCCCAAACTCGCTGTGCTGATGAGCTTGGATGGGAAGGAAGCGAAAGTGAGCATTCCTGCGCTGATGCTGGGCGCAGGAAATCGCGTGGACCTGAATGCAACGATGATGATGGAGGATGCCATGCCGGTGAATGCGCAGTGGCAGATCCAAATCGATGATCCGGCGGCATTGATGCAGACGGTGGGGCTTCCGTCGCAGCCGCAACCTGTGACGGCGAAAATCGCCACAACGGGCAAGGCTTCCTTCAAGGTGAATGATGTGATGAACGCGACCGCCGATGTTGATTTGAGCGTGACGAACGGCCGCTATGGCGATGCCGCGTTGCCAGTGATCACGGTGAAAGTGAATGTGGCCAATGGCACCGCCACATTGCAGCCCTGCAGCATCGTGGTGGATGAGCAGAACCGCATCGACCTGAAGGGCAAAGCGAAGCTACAGGCGCCGTGGGGATTTGATTTGAATGGAGACATCGCGCTGCCAGCTCTCGCGAGCTTGAATCCGCTGCTGGCTGCTGTGAAAGCTCCAGCCATTGAGTCAGGCGGCCTTGCGGTGAAGCTGAACCTCAATGGCGATGCGAGCCCGTGGCGCGGTGAAGGCCGTGTAGAAATGCAGGTGATGAAGGCAAAGGTGGCTGGCATGCCGGAAGCGGCGGATGTGAACTTGAAGACGACCTTTGCCGGCACCACGGCACAAATCGAGACGATGCAGGCCGTGCTGGGCCCGTGGAAGCTGGTCACCAAGGGCATGGTGACGGACAAGGAGGCGCGCATGACCGAGCTGAGCTTCTGGCAAAAGGAGCGGCAGCTGATGAGCGGGCATGCATATGCGCCGTTTGATGTGATGCAGACAGGCGTGGCAAATGGCGTGCCGCTGGACGTGGCACTGAATGCACATGAGCTGCCGATTCATGAAATCGCGGCAGCGGCAGGTGTGAAGAGTGTGCCGCCGGGATTGTTGAGCGTGGATATAAAGATAGGTGGTCGGCTGGATGCGACGGATGCTTCCGTGAAGGTGGCACTGAAGGAACTGAAAGCCCCCGGAATGCCGAAATCGTTTCAACCAGCCACAGTCGATGTGCTGACGACGCTGAAGGCGAATGAACTGCTACTCGATGTGAAGGTGGTGCAGGCGCCTCTGCAACCTCTGACGCTGAAGGCGACCGTTCCTGTGGTGCTGACGAAACTGATGAAGCAACCGGAGCTGGCGATGGATCTTCCATTGAAGGCCACTTTGGACCTGCCAGAGAGCGATCTGAGTTTTGTGCACGAGTTTGCCCCTGATGTGGTGAGATCCGTGCCGGCGAAATTGAAACTTCATGCGAGCGTGGGTGGCACGGTGAAGGCACCGCTGATCGATTCGGCGCTCGATATGAACGCGTCGGAGATCGACTTCGTGAGCGCGGACATGCCGAGCGTGCGCGATCTGCGAGTCAAGGTGCGCAGCCATGATCGCAAGGTGACACTTGAGGACATCTCGGTGATGCTGGCCGGTGGCAAGGTGCGGCTTGGAGGAACGCTGGATGCCACCAACACTCAGGACCCGCGATTTGATCTGAAGGTGGAGGCACGTGAGGCCCTGGTGATGCGGAATCCGACTTCGAGCGTGCGTGCGAACGCAGACATCGCCTGCGTCGGAACTTTGAAGGCGGCACGCGTGAGCGGCGCGGTGGAGGCCGTGCGTGGCCGCATCTTCCAGGAGGTGAATCTGCTGCCGAATGTAACGGGCATGATCCAACAGGGTGAAAAACTGCCACCACCGCCGCCTTCGACCTCGAAGGTCGATCAAAAGCTGGCGCTGCCGCCGATGCTGAAGGACTGGACGTTTGATCTGAAGGTGAAGACGCGTGACCCGGTGGTGATCGCGGGCAATCTGATGAACGGGGCCATATCGGCAGACATTGCGTTAGGTGGCACGGGCGCAGCACCGCGTCTGACAGGCTTTGCGAATGTGGACCGCATGGTTTTGAAACTGCCGTTCAGCCTGCTGAAGATCACCAAGGGAGTGGTGACGATGAATCCGGACACCCCCTTCACACCGAAGCTTGATGTTCGTGGTGAATCGCGCGTGGGGAGCAATGACATCACGCTTTATGTCTATGGTGATGCATCGAATCCGAAGACTCGATTTACCAGCACGCCGCCGCTGTCCGAAGCGGACATCGTGACCCTGCTGGGGACAGGCATGACGCTGGGCGGCGACAATGCACAGATGGCGAGCGAAGCGATGACGCGCGCGGCGTTTCTGGTGGTCGCTGAGACCTACCGCAAAATCTTCCACAAGAAGAAGACAGTGAGCCCCGACCCGCCGAGGCTGCATACGACTTTCAATCCCTCAGGTGCAGACCGTGCGAATGACAGCATGCAGGCGATGTATGAAATCACCCCCAAAGTCAGGTTCATCGGCCGCTTTTCCCAGTCGGGTCGCATGAAAGCGCTGCTGGGCTATGTGCTGCGATTTGGCAAGGCTGCGAGAGCCATGGATGAGGACCCGCAATGATGAATGACGAAAACAGAATGACGAATGCCGGTCGGCTGCGATTCAGCGGGCTGGTTTTGCTGGCGCTGTTTTGCGTAATTGGAAACGCATGGGGATATGAAGTACAATTTGGCCAGACAACGGTTCACGTGGATGGCGTGGAAGAGGCCCAGTGGGAGGACCTGCGCAGCATGCTGATGGACCAGCTGACGCTGAATGGCAGTGGCACTGCCGGTGAACCACTAGCGGATGATCTGGCGTTTTTTGTGCGGCAGCATTTCATCCGCGAAGGATGGCCGGACGCTGAAACTGCATGGAAGATGGAGCCGGGCGGGATTCACCTGACTGTCAAGCCAGGCAAGGCCGTGCGAGTAGGAGCAGTGACTCTGAAAGGCGACACACCGCTGCCGGAAGAGGAGCTGAAGAAGTATCTGATGAAGCCCACTCTGGAGCGTGAGGATGTGGATAAAAAACTGCCGCAATGGGTGGAGGCGGACATGCAGCAGGGTGCTGGGCTGGTGCAGCGGCGCCTGCGTGCCGAAGGCTATTTGAATGCAGAGACACTGCTGCTGCCCGCACCGACCGCCGGTCCGGACATGCGGCGTGATCTGACACTGGAGATCAAAACGGGACCCAAGTTTACCTTTGGCCAGGCATCCATCACGGGATCGCCGCCGGAGCTGGAAAAACTGACGCAGGCGGAGATGACGGAGACAAGCGGGACGCCCTTCAATGAAGCGCGGGTGCAGCAGATCCAGAAGCGGCTGGATTCGATCTGCGCTGAACACGGCTGGCTGCACTCAACGACCACGGCGGACTACACGCTGGGAAAATCCGGCGGCACGGTGGATGTGGTGTTTCGAGTGCAGGCCGGTGAGCGAGTGCGCATCACCCGGATCACGACGCATGATGCCTTCAGCCGTGGGGCCAAGCGGGTGCTGCTGGCGAAATTCAAACCGCTGACGGGCCAGATTTACGAAGCCGAGGAGGCAGACTTCCTTTTCAAGCGGGCCTTGGATACCGGGATGTTTGCGCTGCTGGATACCAAGGTGCTGCCTGAACATGGCAACATGGCTGCGGGCAATCTGCGAATCACGGGCGAGGAGACCAAACCCGTCACTGTCGGCTTTGAACCGGGCTTTGACACCTTTCTTGGGCCGCAGTTTGGCGTGACTTATAAAAACACAAACTGGCGTGACACGGGCAACACACTGGCGGCAGAGCTGAGCTATAGCATGGCGGGGCCGGTGGGCTTTGTGAGCCTGACCAATCCGGCGGTGTTTAATTCCCAGCATTCGGCCACGACCAGGCTCGCGCTGGAACAGTTCAATCGATTTGAATACGACCGCATCGGCACGGCGCTGAGCCTGGATGTGGCGCGGCGGGTGGATCAGGCACTGAGCTATTCGTTGTTCATCGGCACGACAGCCAACACGGTCAGCTCCAAGGTGCTGACCCTGCCGCAGACTGGACCCGCCAACTATTCACTGATGAACGTGGGGGGCAATGTGATGTATGATCGGCGGGACAGCCCGGTGCTGCCGAAAAAGGGCTGGTATATCTCCGGGCGAATCGAAAGCTCCACCGATGCCTTGGGCTCAGGCGTGAGCTTTGTACGATCAGATCTGCGCGGCGCATGGTACATCCCGATCACCAAGAAATTCCGCTTTGCCACCGGTGCTGAATTGTCCACGATCCAAGGAGCAACAGCGGACAAAATCCCGATCGACAGCCGTGTGTTCAACGGGGGGCCTTACAGCGTGCGCTCCTTTGGCATGCGCAAGCTCGGCCCTGTGACACCGGGAGGAACACCACTGGGCGGAACCTCGGCGCTGTTTGCCAGTGCTGAGTTTTCGTATGAGGTCATGACGAATTTGGAGTTCGCGATCTTTGGCGACATCGGCAGCCTGGGTCAGGGAAACAACTCGTCTCCGCTGTCCTATTCCTCAGACTTCCGCGAGGCCATCGGCGCGGGTTTGCGCTACAAGCTGCCGTTTGGACCGATCCGCATCGACTACGGGCACAACCCCAACCACCGCACGGGGGAGCAGAGCGGCTTCCTGCATGTGACGGTGGGGTTTGCCTTCTGAGTCAGCTGGCGGCGGGCTTCTTGCTGAACCCACCCACGACGGTGTGATAGCAGCCCCAGAGCACCAGCACGCCGCCGATCGCCTGCGCGACGGTAAAGGGTTCGGCAAACAGAGTGATGCTGGAGAGTGAGATGACGACGGGAACCGTCATCTGGAAGGCGCCGCCTGCGGCAACCGAGAGGAAGCGGAAGCCCTCCGTCATCGCCAGCTGACCGACGCTGGCGCACAACGCCGCAGCTGTGAGCAGCACCACGTCCATGGTATTGAGCGACGTGAAATGGGCAGCAGCAAGGGGCAAGGATAGCAGCAGCGCATAAATGCACTGCGAGGAAAAGATGGTGGCGCTGGTCTCCGTGCGCGTGAGCTGACGGATCACGACAACGACGGCAGCAGCAAGCACCGCCCCGGTGAGCGCGATCATTTCATGATGCCCAAAGTGAGCCATCGTGCCGGGGGCCAGTCCGGTGAGCAGGCTCAGGCCGGTCAGAGCCAGCAGGATGCCAAAAAGCTTCACCAGCCCGAGACGCTCATGCAGAACGAAAGCGGCCATGATGGCGGCAAAGATGGTCCAGGTGTTGCCGATGAGGGTGGCCTTGCCAGCTCCCAGCGGCCCGATGGTGGTGTAGTAGGCCGCTGTACCAAGTGCCCCGAGGACTCCACGTGAGGCAAGCAGCCAGCTTTGAAACGAACGGTGGAGTTTCAGCGTGCCTGCAGGGGCGAAGAGAATGATGGTCAATAACAACCCGACGGCTGCACGGAAGGTCATCGACATCCAAGGATCAATATTGCGATGCGAGGAAAGATCCTTAAGCAGGAGGGCATTGCCGGAAAAGCAGATGAGTGAGAGCAGCATGGCCTGCGCGCCGCGCCGGGGATGATGCTGGAGTTGGGTATCAGGAGGGCTCATGGAGGTGCCGGTCTGAGGGCTACCTTCTGGCATCATATCTGATTGTTTTGTCTCGTGATGATGGTCGCGTTTTCGCAGGTTCCTCAAACCGTGGTGCTAGGCATGCCAAAGGGCGCGTACCGTTTTTACAACGGCACGAATCGCGATTCGGCTGGCAGGTTTGAGGTTCATCAGACGAGTGATGATGAATGAGAAATGCGGAAGTGCAAATATGATCTTCGTCCCAACTGTCAGGCTTGCCGCCCTGCATCGTTGATGTCTGCGGGAATGGCGCCCGTTAGCCCTGCATGGCCCGGCAGTGCATTTCATCGCAAGTATTTCACCATTCGACGCATGCAGGAACGTTCTTTAGCTGTATCGAACGCACTCCCATGAAATCCTTTGCACTGATCTCATTCCTGCTCGCCGTCACCCCTGCGTTGCGAGCGGATGAGACACCGCCAGAACTGCCGCTGCCAGTCGCGAGTTTTGGTGCCGCAGGCACGCCGGATGGCTCCTTGTATTTCTATGGCGGTCATAGTGGCAGACGTCACAAATACAATCGTGATGAAGTGCATGATGATTTGTTTCGCTGGAAGCAGGGTGCAGACAAATGGGAGGCACTGGCGAAGGATGAACCGGCGCAGGGCGCATCCCTCGTCACTGCAAAAGACAGCGTGATCCGCATCGGTGGTATGGCCGCACGCAATGCGAAGGGCGAGAAGCAGGACCTGTGGTCCAGCGAGACAGCGGCACGCTATGACATCACCAGCGGCAAATGGAATCCTCTGCCGAAGCTGCCACAGCGCCGTTCCAGCCATGACAGCATTGTTTGTGGCGACACCATCTACGTCATCGGTGGTTGGAGGATGGAGGGCGAAGCGGACTCTGTGTGGCATGATACCTATCTCACGCTCGATCTAACCAATGCTGATGCGACTTGGAGGAGCCATCCGCAGCCGTTCAAACGCCGCGCCATCGCGGTGCAAACGATTGGCACAAAGGTGTACGCCATCGGCGGTATGACGGATGAGGACAAGACCACGAGTGCTGTCTCGGTGCTTGATACGACAACCGGCAAATGGAGTGAAGGCCCAGCGCTGCCTGCAGAGAAGATCGGTGGGTTTGGTTTTGCCGCCGTGGCACATGAAGGACGCCTGTTTTCCAGCGGTGCTACCGGCCAGTTGCTCGAGCTGCGCGGTGAGATGTGGGTGGCTGTCGCCAAGCTCGCTCATCCACGGTATTTCCACCGGTTGTTGAGCGGAGGAACTGGAAAGCTTATCGCCATCGGTGGAGAAAGCCGCGAAGGTGTCAAAGCACCGCCGGAAGTCATCGCCCTGCCCGCTACGGATTCAGCTCCATTGCCGGGCACCCCTTCCCCGTGAGGGCCTCAGTCAATCATCCCCTGGGCTTGTCTCTATATTTCCCCATCCTTGAAGAGGTAGAGCCGTCGCGGTAGCGATGGCCAAGGACTCGGAATGGGAGCAGACACCAGCAGACCGTCCCTGGGCTCAG
>JAPLUN010000208.1 GCA_026397715.1 Verrucomicrobiota bacterium | reverse complement strand
TCGGCTTTGAAATTTATGGCATTCCAACGCCCATCGCAGCAGACACTCAGCTTTCCGGGAGAGGAATCTCGTGAAGCCTGGCTGTGCGGCGCCGATGGTGTCTGGATGCCTGTAGAGCATGCTGCCCACGACGGTCTGATGGGGATCGAGGCACTCGCCTTTGACAGCGCACCCTTCTGGTCTCTGACTCAGGAAGCCCTAAATGAAACGGTGGATCTTCGCTGGGAAGGTCTGGGCATGAAAAACGAAAGCGGCTCATGTCTGTGGCTGCACTGGCCGGTCATGCGAAACGGCAGGCAGTCGCTGGTTGGCACGCTGGCTCTGGCAGAGGACTTTTCCGGCTGGGAGCATTGCGCACATGGTCGGTTTGAGCCCAGCGTCCGCCTGCTCCCGCTGCCTGGCAATGGCATAGCCCTGTGGAAGGAGTTGGGCCGCCATGTCGTGGCCTTCACCCATGAAGCAAAACTGCTGCATCTTGGAGTGCTGACTGCACGCAGTCTGGATGTGGACGCGGCCTTTGAAGTTCGTGACATGTGTGCCGCGTTGCAAACACACGGCTTCATCAACTTTGCTCAGGTGGACGCCATCCACGTTTGGACGCACGTCGAAACCGATTTCGCCCCGCAGCTCGCATGCCTGTTTGAAGCCGCCGCCGTGATCAAGGAGAAGCGTCCCGACCCGCGTCCTCCTGCGGAGTCCAGCGGCCTTCTGCCAGTACAGGTCGCGGTGCGCCGGCAGCACAATCAGCTCCGCCAAAACAAGCTGCTGATTCTGGCGGCTGCGGCGCTGGTGTATCTGTGTTTTTTTAGTGCCTGGTGGCTGCGCCTGCAATGGCGTGAATCTCGCCTAAACCATGCGGATGTCGTGATGAACGCCTCACAGCCGGAGATCGATCTCGTACGCGAAGCGCAAAACCGCTGGCAGGAGATGGAGGCCGCGATCAATCCGGATTTATATCCCGTGGAGCTGTTTCATCAGATCGTTTCGCTGCTGCCTGCGGAAGGCATCCGGCTGAAGGAATTTCAGATCGACGGTGACAGGCTCATTGTCAGTGGTGAGGCCACGACGGTGAATCAAGCGCTCGCCTTCAAAAGCCAGCTGGCCGCATGCATACCACTCCAGCGCTATGTCTGGAATTTCCCGGTACCGGCCATTCGTGAAGACAATCGCGCGGAGTTTCGCGCCGAAGGAAAATTCAATGGAGGGCCTGTGAATGAAGGCCAGTGAACTCAGGCTGATCATGATTCTTGTCGTGCTGGCCGCACTGTGCGGTGGAGCTCTCCTGTCACAGCGTCTGCTGCGCCAGCAGCATGCGATTGAACGGCGTGAACAAACCCTCGAACTGCGGCAGATGGAAATGCAGTCGATGCTGACCGAGGTCGAAATGTGGAGGCAACGCCTCGATTGGCTGCAGGCGACTCAGCCATCGATGACCAGTGAAAACCAGGCCAGTGAACAACTGCTCGAAACGCTGCTGGCCACCGCCGCCAAACACGGACTGACAGTGCAGAAGAAACAGCTGCATGAGCCGGTGACTGCAGCTTTTTACCGTGAAGTGGGAGTCACGCTTACCATCAGAGGTCCGCTGCCTTCCGTTTTCCGCTGGATGCATGGCCTGCTTGCTCCCGCAGCTTTCAGGGTGGTCCCCCAGGTGAAGATCACGCCGGATGCCGCCAATCCGGCGGACGTCGTTGCCGTCTTGCACATCAGCCAGCTACATGCACCCGCCGTGGCGCAGGAACCATCCCCGGAGGCTGCTGGCTCATGAAACATGTTGGCCTTTTCATCCTTCTGCTGCTGATGGCGGTCC
>JAPLUN010000645.1 GCA_026397715.1 Verrucomicrobiota bacterium | reverse complement strand
GGTTTCGATCTCCTGCTGGCGTCCATGGGTGAGGGTGAAATGAAACCCCTTCACCCGCCGCCGCATGCGCCCGAAGAGCTCCGGCAGGTAGTCCCGCTGCACGACCTCGGCGGAGGCGATGCGCAGCCGGTTTTCACCGCCGCCACGCAGGCGGTCTCCCATCTCGGTGAGGCCACCGAAGAAGGGCGCGATGAAATCATAGAGCGTCTGCCCTTCGCGAGAGAGCTGGAAGGGGCGCCGCTGATACAGGGTGACACCAAGGGCATCTTCGAGCTGGAGAATCTGGGCGCTGATGGCCGGCTGCTGAATGCCGTAGGGCATGGCCCGGGCCGCCGCACTCACGCCGCCGTGACGCGCCACATAGTAGAAAAGTTCGAGGTGATGGACGTTCATGTAGGTGAAAGGCTATACGGTTTATCAATGATGCCACGTGGAAATATCAATTTCCCTTGTCTGCCGATCCTGAGAGACTGCGGCATCTATGGACGAAATCATTCTCCTTCTCGTGATCATCGGTGGCGCGGTGCTCATCATGCCCATCATCGCACTCGTCATCGCCGTCAGGGCGCGGCGGCGAGGCGAAGTACTGGGCGCACAAATCAGCTCGCTTCGGGAAATCGCCACGCGGAATGTCGAACGCGAGGCGCGGCTGATCCGGCGCATCGAAGCGCTCGAAGCCGGGACCAAACCGGCAAAAACCACGGAGGCTCCGGCGGTCGCCGCTCCGGTGGCAACACCTGAAACTATCGCCAAGCATGCGCCGCTTCCTTCGGTTGTACCCGTCCTCGTGACGGCTGCGGCTGCACCACCGCCGATTCCGCCCTCCGAACCCGCTGCGGCCAAAACTCCCCTGCCCCCTGCTGTCGTACACACGCCGGACTTTAGGCCCATGGAGGAACCCAAGCCACGCCCTGCACCGCCACACGCACCTGCACCGGGCCTTTCTCTCGAACAATTCATGGGCGCGAAGCTCTTTGCGTGGGTGGGCGGGCTGGCCCTTTTTCTGGGCATCATTTTCTTTGTGAAGCTGAGCATTGAGCGCGGGTGGATTTCCCCCGAACTGCGCACGGCGATTGGATTTGTGATTGGTGCGGGGCTTGTGGGTGCGGGTGTGGTGATCCAGCGCCGCAAGCCGTATGCCACGCTGGCGCACACGCTGTGCGCGACAGGTATCGTGGTGCTGTATGGCGTGAGTTATGCCGCGCATGCGCTGTACCACATTCCTCCCTTCAATCATGCGCTGGTGACCTTTGGCATGATGACTCTGATCACCACCACGGCTTTCCTGCTGGCGGTGGCTAAACACAAACGGTGGCTGCATCTGACGGCATTGGCGGCGGCTGGTACGATCATCATGCAGGGGGGGTGGATGCTGAAATTCTTCCGCTCGTCCGAGTATGCCATGGGTTCGGCCACGTGGGTGCCGGTGATCGTGTTTCTTGGCTTTGCCACGCTGTTCATGCTCGCGGCATGGTGGTCGCGGCAGCGTGAAGATGAGGATGCCTACCCTGCGGGTGCGGCGCTGGCCCTGTGTGGCAGTGCGCTATTCGCTGCGTTCGTCTTCCTTGGATTTGGTGCCATCACCGAGCGGCCGACGCTGCTGTACACTTTTGTGCTCGGCATCAATGCTGTTGTGTTGCTCATTGTGTGGCAGCAGCCGCGAGTGGCCAGGGCTCAAGGCATCGTCGCCACACTCACGTTTCTGCATCTTTCCATCTGGACCACCACAAGGCTCACCGACGAGCTGCTGCCCTACGCACTGGGTATTTATCTTGGCTTTGGCCTGCTGCACACGGCCTTTGCCGTGCTGTGGCAGCGCCGCAGCCAGTCCGCCACGCTGTTCATGAGCTGGACGCCGGTGATCACGCTGGTGCTGCTGCTCATGCCGGTGCTGTGTCTGGATGCGGTCAGCCTCATGCTGTGGCCCGCGATCCTGCTCGTGGATCTGCTCATCATTGGTCTGGCGATTTTCACGGGTGCGCTGATTCCCGTGCTCGCCGCACTGGCGCTGACACTCATCACGGCCGGGGCGTGGTTGTTTCGTCTGCCTGCGAATACCGCCGGCGGCCTGGGACTGTTCCTCATCGTGCTGGGTGGCTTTGCGGTATTGTTTGGTGTAGCCAGCAGCTTCCTCTCACGCAAAATGCCGAAGGTGCCGTTTGCAGCCATGCTGCCGGTCAGCTCTGCGGTGCTGCCGTTTGCGCTGCTGGTTCTCGCCACGCTGCATCTGCACGTGATTGATCCCTCGCCGGTCTTTGGCCTCGCGCTGCTGCTCACGGTGTTTCTGCTGGGGCTTGCGCACATCAGCGGCATCACGGTGCTGGTGCCGACGGCGCTGGGCTGTGTGCTGGCGCTGGAGTGGGCCTGGCATCAGCAAAGCTTCAACGCGGAACACGCCGCCACGCCGCTGCTATGGTATCTGGGCTTCTATGCGCTCTTCACGGCATTTCCGCTGGTGTTTGAGAAGCTCTTTGCCAAGCGTCAGCTGCCATGGATCGCCTCGGCGGCTGCGGGTCTGGGGACCTTTGGGCTTGTCTATCGTCTCGTGGGCCTGACCTGGCCGAATGAGATGATGGGGCTGCTGCCTGTGGCGTTCGCCATCGCGCCTCTGCTGTGCCTTGTCTTTGTGCTGAAGCAGCATGCGGCGGAGAATCCGGCGCGACTCACGCAGCTCGCGTGGTTTGGGGGTGTGGCGCTGTTTTTCATCACGCTCATTTTCCCGATCCAGTTTGAGAAGCAGTGGATCACGCTGGGCTGGGCGCTGGAAGGTGCGGCGCTGTGCTGGCTTTTCCGCCGGGTGCCGCATCCCGGCCTGCGTGGGACGGCCACTGTTTTGCTGGTGGCCTCCTTCGTGCGGCTGGCGCTCAATCCGGCGGTGCTGGCCTATCAAATGCGCGGTGAGACAGCCATCCTGAACTGGCAGCTTTATGCCTACAGCCTTTCAGCGCTGGCGATGTTTGCAGCGGCACGGTGGCTCACGCCTCCGAATGATTGCTGGGACAAGGTGAACCTACGGGGGCTGTTCTGCGCCTTCGGTGGCATCCTGCTCTTTCTGTTGCTGAACATTGAGATCGCGGATGCCTTCACGCCTGCGGGGGAACAATCGATCACCTTTGACTTCGATGGCAACTTCGGGCGTGACATGACGTACACGATCGCCTGGGCGCTGTATGCGCTCGTGCTGCTCATCATCGGCATCTGGCAGCGCAACGCGCCCACGCGCTATGCGGGAGTCGGACTGCTGGCGGTGGCGCTGCTGAAGCTGTTTCTGCATGATCTGGCCAACATCGAAAGCATCTACCGCATTGGCGCGCTGATGGTGGTGGCCGTCATTGCCCTGGCCGCTTCGTTCCTGTATCAACGTTTCCTCACTGACGACAAATCATGAAACTGCCTCTTCTGCTCATGGCCCTGTGCCTGTCTTCGACCGCTGGTGCTGCTGACTTTGCCGCGTGGACGCATCGTCAAACGGTGCGCGTCACGCAGCCCGGACTTACGCGCATCGAACTCGAACCGGAGCTGCTTGATGCCTCGCAAACGAAGGGAGGCGCGGCGTTTCATGACCTGCGGATCATCAGCCCCGGCAAGGTGGAAACGCCCTACATCATCGCTTTGCCACGGATCATCCGACCTGAGATGGTGGAGGTCCCCGAGTTCAGGGCGGCACTCAATCCGAACACCTTGAACACCGTGCTCGAATTTCGGCCGCCTGCGGGCAGCACGACGTCGGAAGTGCTGCTGCAAACTCCGGCGGCCAGTTTCATCAAGTCCGCCACTTTTGAAGCGAGCCTGGATGGCACCCGCTGGCAGACGCTGGCCAGCAACGAACTGCTCTGCCGGCAGAACGGGACGGAGCGGCTGCGCTTTACTTTCGCCCCCGCGCCGTGGACGCATTTCCGTGTGACCCTGGATGATGCGCGCAGCAAGCCCGTGGTGTTTACCGGGGCGCAGGTGCGGCGGGATCTGCCTGAATGGCGCACGCTGTCGCAGCCGGTGAAGATCCGTGGGCGCACGGAGACCGCCGGTGAAACGCATCTGAAGCTCGATCTGGGGAGCGCCAATGTTCTGCTGGGCAACGTGCGGCTGCACACGCCTGAGGCGGTGTTTCAACGTGAAGCCACCGTGCTGGGCGAGCGTGCCACGCTCTTCCGGCTGCAGCATGAGGGCCGCAGTGCGGAGGACCTCGACATCGGCGTGCATCAGCTGGCGACCACGCGTGAAGTGGAGCTCGTCATTCGCAATGGCGACAGCCCGCCGCTGCGGATCGAGAGCATCGAAGCGACGCGGCATCCGGTGCCGGTGGTGTTTCAGGCGGATGCGGCGGGAGACTGGCAGTTTTACATTGGCAATGTGCAGGCCCCGGAGCCGCGCTATGACATCGCCGCGCTCAGTGACAAGCTGCGCGATGCCTCCGCGCAGTCCGCCATGGCCAGCGTGGTGGAAACAAACACCGCCTTTAGCAAAAAGGCCACCGCGCCTGATGTGGGTGATGTGGGCCCGGAGATTGATGTTTCTCCATGGTCGTTTCGGAGGCCGGTGGAGTTCAAGGAGGCCGGGGTGCTGGTGGTGGAGCTGATTCCCGAAGTGCTCGCTCTCACGGCGAATGATCTGCACGACATGCGTGTGGTGCGAAATGGGCATCAGATACCTTTTCTCGCCATCCAGCCGGGCGTGGACAGGGAGGTGGAAATCTCCATCAAAGAAGTACCCGATCCTGACAAGCCCCGATGGTCCAAATGGGACATTCGGATGCCATTTGCGAATTTTCCGGCGAGCGAGCTGCTGCTGGACTCCCCCACGCCCTTGTTTGCGCGGACGCTCACCGTTTCCGAGCAGCATCTGACGGAGAAGGGGCATTTCGAACGCATCCTGAGCAATGCCAACTGGCAGCGGCTGCCCGGTCAGGCTGCCAACACCTTTCATCTGGCACTCTACACCGCGCCGCGCGCCGCCACGATCCACCTCGCCACGGACAACGGCGACAATGCACGGCTGCAGATCACCGCGGCCCGGGTGGTGTATCCGGTGGTGCGGCTGATGTTTCGTGTGCCGGACACCACGCCGGTGCAAATCTGCTATGGCAACCGGCGCGCTCCGTACACGCGCTACGATCTCCAGCTTGTGCGGCCTGATTTTGAAAAGGCCACCCAGGTCGCGGCCACACTGGGCGAGGAAGAAAAGCTGCCCGGCTACGAGGCCGATGCCAGCGGTCCCTCCGGCAAAGGCAGCCCCTGGCTCTGGGCCGCGCTGGCGCTGGTGGTGGGAGCGCTGCTGTGGGTGGTGGCGAAGATGCTGCCGAAGAAGGTGGCGTGAGGGCGGCAAGTTCTTGCGTTAAGACATCTTCGAGTTCACTGGAATGAAGCATGGACATGCCATCCGAAAACATTCCTCCGCATGAGAAGTTCGGCTTTGAGCTTCTCGACAAGGCATTTGGAGAAGGATTGCCAAAACAATGGGAGAACGACTACGCCCGAATCTTTTGGCAATGCCTGGAGGTCTATAATGGCGGTTTTGAACAATGGATTGGCAATACGGGGATGAAAGGTGCCCATGAAACCCTGGAAGCCCTCCAGCGCTATTCGCTCAATGAAGCGCATCGAATCACGCAGGAGGTTTTTAAACTCGGCAATCTCGAAGCATTCGATGAAGACAAACCCATTCATGAGTACCTCGATGAAACTTTGGAGGACTGGTTTAAGAAATTCAGACTTCTTGACGAAGCCTATTGGCAACAAACAGACGTCATTCACGCAGCGCTCAAGCGCGAGCATCACGCCCATTTTGTGGGCTTGCAATGATTAGCTTGGGCAGCTCAACACCCCCTTGCAACCCCGGCCCTCATGCGGACGTTATCTCATTACCCCAACCATGAGTGATACGACCGGCCAGCCCCCCAAATTTACCAACGCCCTCGCCAAAGAGCGCTCGCCCTACCTGCTGCAGCACGCCCACAATCCGGTGAACTGGCTGCCGTGGGGCGAGGAAGCTTTCAAGAAGGCGAAGGCGGAGGACAAGCCGATTTTCCTCTCCTCCGGCTACTCAACCTGCCACTGGTGCCATGTGATGGAGCGCGAGTCGTTTGAGAACGAGGAGACGGCGAAGCTGATCAACGAGAACTTCATTCCCATCAAGGTGGACCGCGAGGAGCGGCCGGATGTGGATCTGACGTACATGACCTACGTGCAGGCGGCAAGTGGTCACGGCGGCTGGCCGATGAGTGTGTTTCTGACACCGGAGCTGAAGCCGTTTTACGGCGGCACGTATTACCCGCCGGAGAACACGCCGGGGCGCATTGGCTTTAAAAACCTGCTCAACGAGCTGCACAAGGTGTGGACGGAAGACCGCAAAGGGATCGATGAACGTGCGGCGCGCTCGGTGGAAAAGCTGCAGGATCATTTGGACAACGAAAACACGGTGCTGGATGAGATCAATCACGAGACGCTGGTGCAGAAGGCCTATGATGATCTCTCCGGCTCGTTTGATTACCATGAAGGTGGGTTTGGTAGCGCGCCGAAGTTTCCGCGACCGACATCGCTGAACATGCTGATGCGCATTCACCGAATCCTCGCGGAGCGGAAGGGCAATGACCGCGAATCCGAGAGCAACTGGGCGATGGAGATGACGGTGAAAACGCTGCGCGGCATGGCCAATGGCGGCATGCGCGACCACATCGGCGGCGGGTTTCATCGCTACAGCGTGGATGGCTACTGGCACATCCCGCATTACGAAAAGATGCTGTATGATCAGGCGCAGCTGCTCACGGCCTATACGGAGGCGTGGCAGCTCACGCAGAATGTGCTGTTTGAAAACATCGTGCGCAGCACGGTGGCCTATGTGAAGCGGGATCTGCGGCAGAAAGATGGCGGCTTTTTCTCAGCTGAAGATGCAGACAGTCTGGCAAGTGCCGATGCGGAGCACAAAACCGAAGGGGCTTTCTACGTGTGGAAAGCGGCTGAGATCGACGAACTGCTGGGCAAGGAAAATGGCAGCATCTTCCGCTATGCCTACGGCGCACGCCGCGATGGCAATGCGCGGCCGGAGAGCGATCCGCAAGGGGAGCTCAAGGGTCTGAATACTTTGTACCGTGCGATTTCATTCAAGAAGACGGCTGAGTTCTTCAAGAAGACGCCGGAAGAGGTCAAAGGCATCATCGACCAAGGCATAGCCACGCTGTTTGAAGCACGGGCGAAACGGCCGAGGCCGCATCTGGATGACAAGGTCATCGCGGCCTGGAACGGGCTCATGATCTCCGGGCTCGCCCGTGCGGGGGCTGCGTTTGGAGATGCTGAGATGATCGCACTGGCTGCTGGGGCTGCGCAGTTCTTACATGACCAGCTTTGCACCACACCGGGCAAAGAGCTGCACCGCTCCTGGCGCGAAGGTGAGCGTGGGCCGAGAGCCTTTGCCATCGACTACGCCTGTCTGATTCACGGCCTGATTGATCTCTATCAAGCTTCGTTTGAGGTGAAGTGGCTGCAATGGGCCACAGCTTTGCAGACGGAGATGGACGCGCTGTTTCTCGACACGAAAAACGGCGGCTACTACAGCGTGCACACGGACATGCCGAACAGCGTGCTCCGCATCAAGGAGGACTACGATGGTGCTGAGCCTTCGCCGAATTCTCTCGCCGCGCTCAATCTGGTACGGCTCAGCGCGCTGCTGGCCAAAGATGAGTGGAAGAAGCAGGCGGAGAAGATCTTCGCGCTATTTGGCTCCACGCTGCAAAGCAGCCCGTCCTCGGTGCCGGTGATGGCCATCGCGTTTGACATGCATCATCGTGGCAAGCAGCAGATTGTGCTGGCGGGAGATGCAAGTAGCTCGGCTTTCAAGACGCTGGCCGCGAATGTGCACCGTCGGTTTCTGCCTACGGCGGTGATTCTATGTGCAGACGGAGGAGCTGGTCAGCAATGGCTGGCGACGCACAATGAAGTGCTGGCGGGAATGAAGCCGGTGAATGGGCAGCCTGCGGCGTATGTGTGCCAGAACTTCACGTGCCAGGCGCCGGTGACGACGGCGGAGGGGTTGGAGAAGGTGCTGGGGAGATAATAGCGTATGTTCCAGTTGTTCAGACATAACCGTGCCATTCGCCATGCGTATCAGTGCTACGACCAATTAGAATACGCACAAGCTGCTGGCCATTTTCGTCGTGCATGCAGGCTTCTTCCAAGTTCATGGGAGGCGCATTTTGGTCTTGGGGTAACAGCCAAATGGCTCTGTGATTGGGATGAATCCATTCAGGCATCCCGCCGAGCCGCGAAACTGCGGGAAGATTTTGAAGGTGCCTGGTGGAATATCGGCATTGCTGCCACAGCCCTTGGATTCTGGAGAGAAGCCTGTGAAGCATGGAACAAAGCCGGAGTGAAACTTGAAGTTTCCGATGCCCCATTGGCAATGACACTCGGCCGCGTTCCGGTCCGCTTAAAAACAACCAACAACGAAGTGGTGTGGTGCGACCGCCTCGACCCTGCCAGAGCGAAAATCATCAGGGTTCCTACAGTAGACAGCCTGCATCGCTGCGGAGACTTCCTTCTCACTGACGGCGAACCCTCAGGCTCGCGGTGGAATGGAGATCGTGACGTACCTGTCTTCAATGAAATACAAATTCTTCAGAAATCCAATCTGGGGCTATTTACGGTGGTGGTTGAGCATGCATCAAACGCTGAAATCGATACTCTGGTACAATTGTGTTCGGATGAGCTCAATATTGAAGATTGGTCCACCATTCGCGTATTATGCCGTCAATGTAGCGAAGGCAGACCTCATGAACATCATGATCAAGATCAGCGATTGTCGTCAGAAGTCCAATCAACCAGACAGATTGCGTTTGCGGCTGCTTCGGAAGAGAGGGTTCGGACCGTATTGACGGTTTGGTCCACTCCAGATCGGGTTAAGATAAGCCCCATTGAATGCTTGGTACAGGCTGAAGCACCTCTATGAGACGCCATGCGTTTCTACTGACACCCTGCCCAAGTCGCTGGAACCACATATAGCAGCACCGTGCTTTCTTTTCTTCATCGCGAGCGCCCGGTTGCCTCTACGAGGCGTATCGTTACTCTCGCTCCCCCATGTCTCGTGTTGCCAAAAAAACTGCCGCTCGGAAGTCTCTCAACGATGTCATTCGCATTCGTGGGGCGAGGCAGAACAATTTGAAGGGAATTGATCTCGATCTGCCGCTGGGGAAGCTGAATGTGATTACGGGGCCGAGCGGGTCGGGGAAGTCGTCCCTGGCGTTTGATACGATCTATGCGGAAGGGCAGCGGCGGTATGTGGAGACGTTTTCGCCGTACACGCGGCAGTTCTTTGAGCGGATGGACAAGCCGAAGGTGGATTCCATCGAGGGCATCCCGCCGGCAATCGCCATCGAGCAGGTGAACAACATGCGCAGCACGCGCTCGACGGTGGGGACGATCACGGAGATCAATGACTACCTGAAGATGCTGTTCCCGCGCTTGGCGGAGGCGACGTGCCCGTCCTGCCACCGTCCGGTGCGGCCGGAGTCGCCGGAGAGCATTCTCAATGAGCTGCTGAATGCGCATGCGGGCAAGCAGGCGCTCATCCTGTTTCCTGTGCCGGTGCCGAAGGACACCGTGACGGCCGACTTTGCGGCGTTTCTGCAAGCGCAGGGATTTCTGCGGGTGTGGCTGTATGGGAACGTGATTCGTCTGGATGAGGCGGACGCGCTCAAGGGCCGCAAGCTGCCTGCGCAGGTGATGGTGGTGCAGGACCGCGTGGTGCTCGAGGCAAAGCAGCGGGCGCGTGTGAGCGAGGCACTGGAAGCGGCGCTGCGCTATGGCAAGGGCAAGGTGGCGGCCAGCATCGACGATGAGACGCTGCATTTTTCCACGGACTGGAGTTGTGCGGACTGTGGCATCACGCTGCCGGCACCGACGCCGGGGTTGTTCAGTTTTAACAGTCCCATTGGGGCGTGCCCGACGTGTCGTGGCTTTGGCCGCACGCTGGGGCTGGACATGGGCAAGGCGATTCCGGATGAGTCACTGAGCATCAATCAGGGGCTGGTGCGGCCGTTTCAAGGCAGTACGTATGGCGAGTCTCAGCTCGACCTGGAAAAGGCGGCGCGGAAGCGTGGCGTGGACATTCACAAGCCGTTTGAAGATTACTCTGCGGAAGATCGCAAGTGGCTGATCGAAGGCACGCGGGATGATCCTGAAGACGCGTACAACCGTGGCGAGTGGTATGGCGTGCGGGGCTTTTTCAAATGGCAGGAGTCGCGCAGCTACAAGATGCATGTGCGTGTGTTTCTGAGCCGCTACCGCGCGTACACGGAGTGTGGCGACTGCGGCGGCGGGCGTTTGAAGAAGGAGGCGTACAACTTCCGCATTGGCACGCACACCATAGCCGATCTGTCGCGGCTGCCGGTGGATGAGCTGCATCCGCTGGTGCAGTCATGGCCGATCAAGGCAAGCGATCATGTGGCGACGATGCTGCGTGGGGAAATCGCCAGCCGCATCAGCTACATGGATCGTGCTGGGCTGGGCTATCTGAATCTGGACCGGCAAACGCGCACGCTGAGCGGTGGTGAGCTACAGCGGGTGAATCTCACGACGTGTCTCGGGGCCTCGCTGGTGAACACGCTGTTCGTGCTGGATGAGCCGAGCATTGGGCTGCATCCGCGCGATATCGGGCGTCTCATTGGCGTGATGGAGGGCCTGCGGGACAAGGGCAACACGCTGCTGGTCGTGGAGCACGAAGAAGCGGTGATGCGCAGCGCTGACAATCTGATCGACATTGGGCCGGGACGTGGAGAGAAAGGTGGCGAGCTGGTGTTCAGCGGACCGCTGGAAAAGCTGGGAGCGAAGGTGAAGTCGCTGACGGGAGACTATTTGTTTGGGAGAAAGAGTGTGCCGATTCCGGCGCAGCGGCGTTCCATTTCCAATCCCAAGTCGACAGAGGCAGATGTGGCTCCGGTAAAGGTCAAAGGTGGCCGAAAAGGAGCTGTGGCAAATCAGAAGCCTGGGACTCTTTCCATTCGTGGTGCGCGGCAGAACAATTTGAAGAAACTGGATGTGGACATTCCGCTTGGTGTGTTCTGCTGCATCACCGGTGTGAGCGGCTCAGGGAAATCGACGCTGGTGCATGATGTGCTCTACCGGAACCTGCAGCGGCTGCGCGGTGAGGTGTGTGAGGAAGAGCCGGGGCGCGTGAGCAAGATCACGGGCTGGGAGCAACTCCATGAAGTGGTGATGGTGGATCAATCACCACTGGCGCGTACACCGCGCTCGACACCAGCGGTGTTTCTGGGGGCGTTTGATCACATCCGCATACTTTTCTCCGAGACCGACGATGCGAAGGCGCAGGGCATCATGCCGGGATTCTTCAGCTTCAATTCCGGCGAGGGGCGCTGCGAGCGCTGCGCAGGCAATGGCTTTGAAAAGATCGAGATGCAGTTCCTCAGTGATCTGTATGTGACCTGCCCTGAATGCGAAGGGAAGCGCTACCAGCCGCCTGCACTGAAGATTTTGCTGCATGGGCAGAGCATTCATGATGTGCTGGGCATGACGGCGGAGGCGGCTGTGGAGTGGTTCAACAGTCCGTTGTTTGAGTCGTCGAAAAAGGCGAAGCAGATCGTGGCGCAGCTGCATCTTTTGAATGAAGCAGGGCTTGGCTACTTGAAGCTGGGGCAGCCGCTGAACACGCTTTCGGGCGGTGAAGCGCAGCGTTTGAAGCTCATCGGGCATTTGATCGAAAATCCAGCGGGTAGCGCGGCAGGCAGTCTGCTGCTGCTGGATGAACCGACGACGGGCCTGCACTTTGATGACATCGCGCTGCTGGTGAAACTGCTGCAGCGCCTTGTTGAAGAAGGCCACAGCTTGCTCGTCATTGAGCACAATCTTGAAGTGATCAAATGCGCCGACTGGGTGATTGATCTGGGGCCCGAGGGAGGAGAAGCGGGCGGAGGCTTGGTGATTGCTGGAACGCCGGAGGAAGTGGCGGAGTGTGCGGCTTCGCACACGGGACGTTATCTCCATGAGCTGCTTTCGGGTTCGAAGGGTCAGGCTGCGAGCCGTGTGGCGGAGACTCCAAGGAGAGATCTCTCGCTGCCGCAGGAGACCAGCAACACCATCAGCATTCGCGGCGCACGTGAGCACAATCTGAAAAACATCTCGCTGGATATTCCGCGGGATGAGTTCGTGGTGGTGACGGGGCTGAGCGGTTCCGGGAAGTCCTCGCTGGCGTTTGATCTGATCTTTGCGGAAGGGCAGCGGCGGTTCCTGGACAGCATGTCGGTCTATGCGCGGACGTTTGTGGAGCAGATGGAGAAGCCGGAGGTGGACCTCATCACAGGTGTGCCGCCCACGGTGGCCATCGAACAGCGCATCTCGCGCGGCGGTGGCAAATCAACGGTGGCGACGGTGACGGAGGTGTATCATTTCTTCCGCTTGTTATATGCGAAACTGGGCACGCAGTATTGTCCCTCATGCGATGTACCGGTGAAGAAGCAAAGCGTGCAGGCGATTCTGAAAACTGTGCAGCAGCATCTGCGAAGTGGTGGCGGGCATCTGCTGGCGCCGCTGATCAAGGCACGCAAAGGCTTCCATAGCGAAGTGGCGGAGCATGCGAGCAAGCATGGCGTCGAGACACTGCTCGTTGATGGTGAGTTTCGTGACACGGCGGGATTCCAAAGGCTGGAGCGCTTCAAGGAGCACACCATTGATGCGGTGATCGGCAAAGTGGGGAAGAGCGATGATGCGGAGAAGCTGAGGCCGCTGATCGAAACGGCACTGAAGATGGGCAAGGGCACGATCAAGCTGCGGCTGAATGACAAGACGATGCACGTGCTGAGCACGGAGATGAGCTGCCCTTCGTGCGGACTGTCGTTTGAAGAGCTGGATCCGCGTCTGTTCAGCTTCAACAGCCCGCATGGCTGGTGCAAGGACTGCCGTGGCTTTGGTCTGAAGGGCCACAAAACCGACCTGAGCGACCGGCAGCCGGATGTGTCGGTGCTGGAGGCTGAGCTCGAAGAGGAGCGGCGTTTTGAAAGCGCGGATGACGAGGGAGAGAAGCCACGTGAGGTGTGCCCAAGCTGCGAGGGCAGCCGCATCAATGAGATCGGCCGTGCGGTGCAACTGCAGGGCACGAAGATTCAGCAATTCGCAGGATTGACGGCAGGAGATGCGGGCAAGCTGCTGGCGAAGTTTAAGTTTGAAGGCACGGAGGCCATCATCGCGCTCGACATCGTGAAGGAGATCGCCCAGCGTTTGAAATTCATGCAGGAGGTGGGACTGGGGTATCTCCAGCTCAATCGCAGCGCGGATACGCTCAGCGGTGGTGAGGCGCAGCGCATTCGGTTGTCGGCCCAGCTTGGCAGCAATCTGCGCGGGGTGCTTTATGTGCTGGATGAGCCGACCATCGGCCTGCATCCGCGCGACAACGAGAAGCTGCTCGACACGCTGATGGCGCTGCGGGACAAGGGCAACTCGCTGCTGGTGGTGGAGCACGATGATGAGACGATGAGGCGTGCGGACACGATTCTAGATCTCGGGCCGGGTGCGGGCAAATTTGGCGGTCAGATCGTGGCGCAGGGCACGATGGCGCAGATTTTGAAGAACAAGAACAGCGTCACAGGCGCGAGCCTGCGCACGCCTCTGAAGCATCCGGTGCGTGGCTCACGCAGGGCACTGCCTGCGCTGAAGGCAAAGGAAGGCTGGCTGCGCGTGACCGGCGCGACGGCGAACAATTTGAAGGACATCGATGTGTCCATCCCACTGGGGCGTCTGACCGTGCTGACGGGTGTGAGCGGCAGCGGCAAGAGCTCGTTCATGCACGGCGCGCTTTCGCCGGCGGTGCGGGAGAAGATCAGCAAGTCGAAGATCAAGGTGGTGAAGGCGTGGAAGAGCATCAGCGGCTTTGAAAATCTGCAGACGGTGCATGAGGTGGATCAGTCGCCGATTGGCAAGACCAGCCGCTCGTGCCCGGCGACCTATGTGGGCATTCTCGATGACATCCGCGCGCTGTTTGCGCAGGTGCCTCTGGCGCGGACGCGCGGCTACACGGCAAGCCGGTTCTCCTTCAACACCGAAGGCGGAAGCTGCGAAGTCTGCGGCGGCAATGGAGAGATCAAGGTGGAGATGGCCTTCCTGCCGACCACGCGCGTGCATTGCGAGGCCTGCAACGGCCTGCGCTTCAATTCATCCACGCTGGAGATCGAATACAACGGCAAGCACATCGGCGATGTGCTGCGCATGAGCATCACTGAGGCGGCGGAATTTTTTGCACCGGTGCAGAAGATCGCGCGACCGCTCAAGCTGCTGGCTGACACGGGCCTGGGCTATTTGCAACTCGGGCAGCCGAGCCCAACGCTCAGCGGTGGTGAAGCGCAGCGCATCAAGCTTGTCACCGAACTGCGCAGCGGCGATGGCCGCACGAACAAAGAACGGCTCAAGGGCATCACCGTGGCCGGGAAGCGAAATCTGTATCTCATCGAGGAACCGACCATCGGGCTGCACATGCAGGACGTGGCGCGACTTATTGATGTGCTGCACCGACTGGTGGATGAAGGCCACACGGTGGTCGTCATTGAGCATCATCCGGATGTGTATGCCGAAGCCGACTACCTCATCGACATCGGGCCCGAAGCTGGGCCTGAGGGTGGGAAGCTGGTGGCTGCGGGGACGCCGGAGCAGGTAAAAAAGTGCAAGGGAAGCGAGACGGCGCGGTTTTTGTAAGGGCGGAATGCTCTCAAAGAGAAATCACATCCTTTGATCGGTCAGAGGTGAAGAAGTGTATCCTTGTGCCTTTGGGCACTCGGTGCCTTTTCAGGGCTTCCATCACGATTTTAATGCTGCGATCTCCGTCATAGATCATAAAATCCATGTAGCAGTTCTTGACGCCGGTTGCGCCTCCGATTGAGATGCCGCTGGCTGCCCCTTCCAAGGCTTCAATGATCTCGTCTTCGATTTTGCTGCGCCCATCGACTTCAGACCCTTTTGGGAAGTGACTGGTTGGAATAGGAACAAAAATGTAGTCCACTCCCATATCCGGGAACGGATGTTCGCACGGACCATGAACTTTATTGTAATCTCCGATCAGACGAAAATAGCGTGAGGTTCCCGCAATGACATCATAACGCAGCAATTCCGTCCTCTCCTCTTTCACCACATCCTTTTTCAATTGATAACTGGAGTATGTTTCTGTTGGGGCATACTTGACCCATCCATGACTTTTTTGAGTTTCTTCGATCATTTCAGGCAGCTCAAAGATCGGAATCGATTGCTTGAGCTGGTCCTCGCTGAACTTGATCTCCCCAATCCAATTTTGAGTTCCATGCTCTCCCAGCAGCTCGTCTAGCATCAAAAACAGCGCTTGAAAGCGTATTCGCTGATCGAGTCGATGAATGCTTGGATGCCAGACCGCGATGTCGATTTTTTCTTCTTGAACATCGACATACGGACAAACCCAGAATTCGCCGGGTTGAAATTTTTCATTTTGATTCAACTCCAAAGTAAATCCCCTGGATTCATTCGACGCCTGTCGTGAGGCATAAAAGGTCCAGCCTGGAAGCTGGGGAGCTCGTTGCAGCCAATACTCGGCCACAAACTGTTTTGGAAGGATCCCTTCACCCGACAAAGTGAAAGAGTGGCCCTGATTATTCTCACCTGGTCCGAATACCCAGGCCATTCCGGTCAGCCACCGATCCACAGCCTCAGAAACTTCAGGTTGCAGATCTGAACACTGCTTGTTTTCGATCGTTTTGTAGAAGCGTTCTGCGTTTTTTGCATACCAATGCCAAAATTCAGCGACGCGCTGTTTGAGCGTGGGGTTGGTATTCGCTGTTTTCGTAAAAGGCCACATGGTGCAGATCCTGCCTATGTGGATTCAAATTCGCAAGAACGATGGTTGTGCTTTTCGGCAGCTTGCATTCGCACCGCTCCCACCTTTGATTACGGTCTAACTTTGAACTGAAAGACACATCATGGGCGCACAATGGAAACAGAAATGGCGGGAAATGGCCGCAGACCAGAAAGGGAAGATCACGGGGAAGCTGGTGCGTGAAATCCAGGTGGCGGCGAAGCTGGGCGGGCCGCATCCGGAGTACAATGCCCGACTGGCGGCGGCGGTGGCGATTGCGAAGAAGCAGAGTGTGACGCGGGACACGATCGAACGTGCCATTGCCAAGGGATCTGGCACCGGGCCGGATGCGGTGCAGTTTGAAACGACGACGTATGAGGGCTTCACGCCGCACCGGGTGCCGGTGATCGTGGAATGCCTGACGGACAACAACAACCGCACGTCCTCGGACATCAAGGTGCTGTTCCGTGCGGGCACCATGAGCAAGGTGATGTGGATGTTTGACCATGTGGGCCTGATCGAGGCGCATCACGCGGACAAGTCGCTGGACATTGAAGAGGCGGCGCTGGAAGCCGAAGCGGAGAACGTGGAGCCGATGGAAGTCGAGGATGAAGAGGCGGCGGGTCACATCGGCGCACGCTTTTTCACGCAGCTGACCACACTGGATGCAGTGACGAAGGCGCTGAAGGCAGCGGGCTGGCAGGTGACGACCTCCGAAATGAGCTACGTGCCGAAGGAATATCCTGAACTGACCGATGAGCAGCGCGAGGAAGTGACGAATTTCCTGCAAACATTGGATGGACATGATGATGTGCACCGGGTGTATGCGGCGCTGAAATGACGCATGACGAAATCAGAGCCGAGCGAAGCGAATCAATGACGAAGCCGTGCCAAAGCCTGAATGCCACCGGGGTGAGGCATCGACTCGTGGGGCGAGGCTTTCGAGTTTCGTCCTTCCTGCTCCTTCCCGTGATGCTGCTCCTGTGCGGCTGCGGGAAGAAAAAGGCCGCTGCGAAGCCCAAGGCGGAAGCTCCGGTGGTGGTGGTACCGACGCTGCTGACGGAGGCGGACCGGCTGGGGCTGGCAGGCCGCGTGCCAGTGGATGTGGAGTTTTGCGTGAGCAGCGTGCAGTTGAAGAAGCACACGGAGGCACTGAAGGCCTCGCGCTGGTGGGCACAGATGATGGCGTTTTTGGAGGACAAGGCGCCGACACCTGACAAGACGAGCAGCGAGACGGTGGATGAGGCGTTTGTTGCCTTTGGTAAAGACAGCGTGAAGAGCCTGGTGCTGCTGCGGCAGTTGAACGATCTGTACAACGAGACGGCGTATCGCGGCATGATGAGCGGCGGGGTGCTGGCGGGTCTGGGGACGAGTTTTGATGCGAAGAAGCTGATGGAGGCCGCGCTACGTGACCCCGAGGTGCTGGAGGCGCTGATTTTGCTGCTGGAGCGCTTTGAAATGCCGCCGGTGATGATCGGTGTGGGATCGCCAGAACCGGAGCACGTGCTGAAACGGTTCAGCGATATGCTGCATCTGTCGGACTGGCTGGGAGATGCGCCGCAGTCGCGCATCGTGACGGCGCAGGGAGAAAAGATCACGGTGAATGAGATCGCGATGGATCAGGTGCTGACGGCGGAGCGACGGCGGCAATGGCTGGAGGTGCTGGCGCAGGCCGTGCCGGGGATCACGCCAGAAATGAAGGACCGGATGGCGCGTGGTCTGGAGGTGCTGGCGCGCAAGAAATGGGTGCTGGCTCTGGGTCTGGGCGCACAAAGTGCCTATGTGGCGATTGGGAAATCGAAGGATCAGATCAGACTGGCCAACTCGGTGGAAGAATCGCTGCTGGCGCGGCCGGAGCTTCGCACGCTGGATGCGCATGCGCTGAAAGGTCTGGGTTTGATCGAGTGCTGGGACGGCGTGTTCTTGGACGTGCTGCAATCGGACCACCCGTTTCAGCCGATCGTGCGCGGAGTGATGGCGGGCTTGCAGAGGGAGAAAATTTTTTCAGGGGTGGCGCGTGCCCTGGAGCCGCAGGTGATCGAGCTGGCAGCGGCGGAACGCGCTTATTACCGCAATGAGCATACGAACGGCGCGGCGGTGGCGTGGTGGGACGGCGGAGTGCAGATGGAAATGGCTGGTGGGGACTCGACGGCGGAAACCGCAGAGCTGGCCAAGGCATCACAGTTCTCAGCGTTGCTGGATGAACCGGAGGTGGTGTTTGGCGTGAGCGGGCAGGGATCGGACGCTGGAACGGGGAGAGCTTACTTTGAAGCGTGGATGCGTGCGGTGCATGTGACGGCGCATGAACTGGTCAAGGCGGGTGTGGGCGGGGAGCAGTCTGCGCAGATGTTCAAGCTGGCGGATCTGGCGGTGCTGCCAAGCGTCATTGCCGTGTATGATGGCACGAAGACGATCTGGCAAAAGGCGCTGAGCGGCGATGGGGCTTTCATCCTCGACATCGGC
>JAPLUN010000404.1 GCA_026397715.1 Verrucomicrobiota bacterium | reverse complement strand
CATCAGCAGAGCCGTTCCTTCCATCGTGACGGCAGACTGTTTGCGCAGCCGGCCTAGCGCCTCTCGGGCCGTGCGCTCGTGCTCCTGAAGTTGTGCATGCGTCAGCAGAGGGCCTCGGCACAGCGGGCAACGCCTGAGGTTGACCTGAGCCTCTCCAGCAAAGTCTTTGTGACATGGACGACAGCGATACGTTGTCACAGGCTCAAGAACAAAGGGGTTGAACCATGGGTTTCCTCTGCATCACCGCCCGCCACTTTCCCCGCAGTATCTCAAACGATCGCTGGACCACCCGAAACATCCGCGGCAGCACCAGCCACAGCACAATGATCAACGCGGTAAAAACACACAGCGCCAGCACCGGCTTCAGCAGCATGATGAGCGTCCCCACCACCACCGTGATGTCTTCGGCGATGCTCAGCACCACATTCGAAACCGGCTCCGGCGAATGATTCGCCAGCAGCCGCGTTCCAGCCTTCGCACTGTGCGTCGTCAGCGCCGCACCACCCGCCAGCAGCGCGCCGATCACCTCCATATGCGGCGGCATTTCTCCCAGCGCCTGCATCGCCAGGATCGTTCCACCCACGGGCCTGATCAGTGTATGCACACTGTCCCACAGCGAATCCAGCCACGGCACCTTGTCCGCCACAAACTCAATCGCATACAGCACTCCTGCCGCAATCAGCACCCATTCATGCCCCAGCACTTCCAGGGATTGGTACTTCGCCGCCAGATGCAGCGCATCAAACCTCACCAGCATTCCCGTGAGAAAAACCGTCAGGTAAAGATTCAGCCCCGCCAGCGAAGCCAGTCCCAGCGCGAGCCCCAGTTGTTCGAGGATGTGCATGTCCGCCCTATACCACAAGTCACCCCATCAGCCACAAACAAGATTCCCCCCATTTTGGAATGCCCCATGCCACCTCCGAAATCATAAATCATAAATCATAAATCATAAATTCCAGCCCCCTCACCGACTCTCCAAAAACTCCTTCACCCCCTGCGCCAGCACCTTGCTGATCCCCGGCACCTCCGCCATCTCCTCCACCGTCGCCTTCCGCAGTCGCGTCACCGAGCCAAACGCCTTCAGCAGCGCCGCCTTGCGCGTCTTGCTGATCCCCGGGCAGTCATCCAGAATGCTCTCCGCCACACGCCGCCCCAGCAAAAGCTGATGATACCCATTCGCCCAGCGGTGCGCCTCATCGCGGATGCGCTGCAGCAGCTTCAATGCCCCGCGTTCATGCGGAATGATCACCGGATGGCTTTCTCCCGGCCGATAGACCTCCTCATGCTCCTTCGCCAGACCAATGATCGGCAGCGTGTGCAGCCCTAGCTTTTGAAGCTCCGCCACAGCCACCCCCAGCTGACCTTTGCCACCATCCACGATCACCAGATCCGGCAGCGTCACAAATTTCGTGTTCGTTGCCGCCACGCGCTCCAGCGCCTCAGCAGGCTCTTCTTGTGAAAACTCCGCCACATCAGCCGCCACCTTTCGGCCTTCCAGCAGGATGCGCGAAAAGCGTCGGCGGATCACCTCCGCCATGCTGATGAAATCATTCTGACCCGTCACCGATTTGATCCGGTACCGTCGGTAGTTCGAGTTGTCCGGCACCCCGTTTTTAAAGCGCACCATGCTCGCCACGCAGTGCGCCGTGCCGATGTTCGCAATGTCAAAGCACTCCATCACCAGCGGCGCCTTTTCCAGGTGCAGCAGCTCCTTCAGTTCCTGCACATCCGCCATCGGGTTGATGCTCCGAATCACTCGCGCCCGCGCCCCGCGCTCAAAAGTGCGCGTGGGGATCAGCGTCTTTTTAAAATCCTCCACCATGTCCCGCAGCTCAGCCGCCTTTTCAAAGTCCATCCGCGCCGCCGCATGCAGCATCTCCTCTTCCAGCGCCGTCACCAGATCCTTCGACTTCCCATCCAGGAACTCACAGGCCTGCTCCACCCGCTTCTTGTAGTCCTCCAGCGAAATGCGCAGGATGCACGGCGCGGAGCAGTTCTTGATGATGTCGTTGGAACAGTGCTTGTAGTCCGCCTCACCCGGCTTCAGTGGGCGGCACACCCGCAGGCCAAATTTCTTGTTCAGCCAGTTCAGCGTCGTGCGCAGCGCCATCCCATGCGGGAAGGGGCCAAAGTAGCGCGCCCCATCCTCTTTTCTCAGTCGTGTGGTAGAAAGCCGCGGGATCGCATCACCAAAGTGCACCCGCACCAGATAGTAGCGTTTGTCATCGCGAAAACTCACGTTGTAGCGCGGACGGAATTCCTTGATCAGCTTGCCCTCCAGCACCAGCGCCTCCGTTTCATTGCGCACCTCATGCAGGTCGAAATCCCAGATGCTCGCGATCAGCGCCCGCGTCTTCCGGTCCGCCAGTTTCGACCGCGCTGGCGTGAAGTAATTCGCCAGCCGTTTGCGCAGATCCCGCGCCTTGCCCACATAGATCACATTATTGATCCGGTCCCGCATGATGTACACCCCCGGCACATGCGGCACATCACGCAGCTTGGCGATGAGGTCAGGTTTCTGGCGGGCGTTGGACATGAAAGCGGTGGGAGAAAGAAGCAGGAAAGGAGGAGGTCATAGCCGCGCCGTCAAGAGCTCAAGAAAGCGTCAAGGTGGGGCAGGGGCCCAACACTCAGCCACCCTGACCCACCCCGATCACTGAACCGCAACAACCGCTATCAACCACACACCTATTCATACGCTTTCAGCTCGCCCCCGATGCTGAAAAAGTAACCTCCGCGCTGCGCATCAATCCCCTCCCGAATTTCCCACGGCACCGAAAGCCCCGGCGCGGCGTGC
>JAPLUN010000661.1 GCA_026397715.1 Verrucomicrobiota bacterium | reverse complement strand
AATGGAGATGAAAGTTTCACACTCTAACATACGGGCCGGTCCCGCAGGCTCTTGCTGGACAAGTACGATGGACACTCCTGTCTATTGGACACGACGGAGTGCAAAGTTCACGGATTTTCCATCCCTAGCTCTATCTTGGTTCGAGGAAACCGATGGCGGAGCCATCAAAGCATGTTGCGAGGTGGTTGAGCGAAGCGACACCCCTCGTTAACAGGTTTTCCATTCCCCTCTCTTCCCCGGCATCGCGTAGCGATGCCAGCACGAGCGTCATATCAGGGTTCTTTATCCCCAGCCTGATGCTTGTCATCAACGAAAAGATTTTCTCGAATCCCTTCCAAATTGGAACTCAGCTTGCATTGAGAACGTCGTGCGATTTCTGTTAGTAAGTCTGGCAACTCGTCGAAGATGTCTGTGGAAGTGAACACTAAGGTCCGACCTTTTCCTTTGATGAAAACACAATGCGGGAGCCGCTTCCAAACTATCTCATCAATCTCCGTCCATGGTATCAACTTACTGGACCATAAATGTAAGACAACCAGACCCGAATCACTAATCCGGTAGCGGTTGATACTGCTTTTCCAATAAAGCCAAAAGGAAAACAAGGCAAGCATGACGCAGGCTGTGACGAGCGCAATGCGCACCACGGTGCCACCATTAACGAATTCATCGACGCTCGATCTATAGGCCAACCATCCCATAAACAGAGGAAACAATGTTCCCAAAAAATGAACTTGAATTGAATGACCGTAAGTTTTCACAATCGTCTTGAATTCCCCCTCCCTCACGCCCGCCCCGTCGCCGGAGTGCGGCGCTGGTCATCATCGCGGAAGTAGCTCTCCATGCGCTCGCGCAGGTCGGCGTAGAAGTTGCGGGACATTTCTTCCAGCACGTCCGCCGTGTGGCTGACGCCACTCTTGGCGGCCAGTTCGCGGGCGGCGCGGTTCTTCTCTTCAAACTCGCGCTCCAGGTCCATCAGATAAACGAGGAACTCCTTGGCCGAGCGCGCACCATCGACGCTGCTGATCAATGAACGTTCGAGCGTCTTGTTGCGCGTGAGATTCAGCATCTTGCTCTCGCCCAGCTCCTTCATTTGCAGGCCAAAGCCTGCGAGGAAGGCTTTGCGTTCGCCATCATAGCTCATCTCTTCGCGGTCCAGCAGAGTGTCATACGGGCCGGGCTTGGAGAAGAATTTCATGATCAGTGGAATCGTGTCCACCAGCATGAAGAGCAGCGTCAGCACCAGATACGCCACCAGCGCAAATGTGCCGCCCTGCGCGCCCTGCTCAAACAGTTCATGCAGCGCCAGCGTTTGTGTGAGGATGTCACGACGAGGCTCTGCGCGGATGCCGGTGATGCGTGTGTCCTCGTCCTTGATGAGCTGGGTGATCTCGGTGTGCAGATTCTTTTGCTGCAGCAGCAGCGCATCGATCTGAGTTTTGAGCGTCTCGCGGATGGCGTTTTGCTGGCCCACAAACTGGTCCGCCTGCTCCGTCTGCACCTTCTGCTTCAGCATAGCGACGCGATCCCGCTCCGCCTTGTCGAGCGCGGCTTTCTCAGCGGCCTTGGCATCCAGCGCGGTGTTCACACCATCCTCAGCCGCTTTGATCTCGGCCACCACCGCCACGCGGGTCTTCGTCATTGTGTCCAGCACGCCGCTCAGACGCGCGGATTCCGCACGCCGCCAGGTGAGCTGGTCTTCCTGAATGCTCTTCGCACGCGGCCCCAGACCGATGATGCCGCTGCGCTGGCCATTGACCTCGCGCTCAAATTCCGTCTGCCAGTGGTTCAGCTCCTCGGCGATCTTTTGGTAATCCTTGCTCAGCGTGGCCATCTCCGTGTCCAGCTTCGTCAGACGTTCTTTGCCCGGAGCCACCGCCTCGGCAATCTTGCCCTCGCGCTCCGCCTTGGCCGCCTTCTCGTCGTCCGTCAGCGGCTTCTCGATCGGCTTGCCGCTCTCATCCAGGAACTTCGCCTGGAAGGTCGCGTTCCAGTTCTCGCGCTGCTTGGCGATCTCCGCCTCCAGCGGCACCAGCCGCGCCTCCACGGCGACCTTTTGCTGCTTGGAAACTTCACGCGCTGCTTCGATCTCGCTCTGCCGGTGTTTTTCGATGACCGAGGAAATCGTGTCCTTGAACAGCAGCAACGTCAGCGGATGCGAAATCGTCACACCCATCAGCGCCGCCACCACCAGGCGCAGCGAGAACTGCGAGATCTTGCGAAAGAAGCCCTGATACGCGCGATACGTGGCCAGCAGTGCACGGTCCACCGTCAGAATGATGAACGACCACACCAGCGACACCGGCGCGATGATGTACCAGTTGTCCGTCAGCGTGCTCAGCGCATACGCGCAGGCGATGATGGCAAACGTGGAGGGCACCAGCACCGTGGCGCCAAAGGCCACGTACTTGCGCCGCTCCCAAGCCGGACAGGCATCGAGGTTGTCGGAGGAGGCTGCAGAGAGCCAGAAAAAGACGCGTTCAATGCGTTGCAGGAGGTTCATAGGCGTGTGGGGCTGCCGGATTCGGAGTGTGCGGGCGGGCGCGGGATTGTCAATCTGCGGGACTGGATTAATAAGCCCCACCCTATGACGCCGGTGTTCGACGAAGCATTCATCTGTGATTCCGTGCCTGCGGAAATCATGGATCATGCCTGGGCGATGGGCTGGCGGCATTTCGGCAGGCATTTCTTCCGCTACAGCACCCATCAGGCCCAAGACGGCGGCCTGCAAACCATCACCCCGCTGCGCATCGATCTCGCCTCCTGCACCTTCACCAAAAGCCAGCGCCGCGTGCTGAACAAGAACGCCGACCTGCGCACCGAGATCGCCCCAGCCGCCATCGATGACGAACTGCGCGCCCTCTTCCAGCGCCACAAGCAGCGCTTCACCCACAACATCCCCGACACCCTCGAAACCTTCCTCGGCCCCGATCCCGCCCAGGGCCCCTGCGAATGCCGCATGATCCGCGTGTTTGATGGCCCCCGCCTCATCGCCGCCAGCTTCCTCGATGTCGGCCAGCACGCCGCCTCCAGCGTCTACGGCCTCTTTGAGCCGGAGCACTCCCGGCGCAGCCTCGGCATCTTCACCCTCCTGCTGGAGATCCAGCACTGCCGCACCGCCGGCCTCCGCCATCTCTACTCCGGCTACGCCACCAAAGAGCCCAGCGTGTACGATTACAAAAAGCAATTCCGCAGCACCGAATACCTCGACTGGACTCAAGGTGAGTGGCTGCCCCTGCCACCTGCCCAAGAAGCCGGGGATTCGCTGAGCGTTAGCAGCGTTGAGCATTGACTTGCGAAGCGCAAATACGCCAGGCTTCCCCTTCTGACAACTCCAGCTCATTCGACTCCAAGCACCTACCCCATGATGAAGAAGAGATGGCCTTCCTTTTTCGTGGTGTTGGGGCTCATGGCTTCTCTGCTGCTGGGAGCCATTTACTGGTGGTCCGGCGATCTGGTTTATCTTTATTGCTCCAGCGGACAGCCTTCACAGAGAGCTGCAGCAGTAAAGCTCGTCATAAACATCCCCTTTCTGCGCAAAGCGAGCCTCGTTGAACTGGCCGCGTCTCGTTGCTTCAAGAGAAGCGGCATAGAGCTGATGCAGATCCTCCGAGGGCGATACTCTGAAGCGGTGCTGCTGGACGAAGAGGAGGCCCAGTGGCGCTGCAGGCTGGCTGCCGGGGAATACTCCAAGGCGGGGATCATGCTTGCCTTTGCGCGTCGCCTGTCTTCCGAGGGGTTTCGCACTCGAGTCCGCAAGGATCAGATCGAAGCACTGATAAAGGGGCTGGGCCCCAGTTTGGACGATTATCTGACCTGGCACTGGAAACGCACCATGCTCACCCTCGATCCCCACAAAGACTTCGCTTTCACTCCTGCTCAAAGGCTTGAATTCATCCTGGCCGATCTCAAGGCCTACCCGCTGAATTGAATGCTCATGTTCCACCAAAAATGTCGCTGAAGCCTGATACCATCACCGGCTTGAAGTGGACCGGCCCCGTCCTTTCATGGCAGGCAGCCGGAGCGCTTCAGCATCTGGAATTCCAGCGAGATGTGGCGAATGCCCTGATGCTTCATTCGGAAGGTATCGCCGTCGTGCTGGTTGGTAAAAACTTGGATGACCGTGCCTTGATCTTGAATGCCGATGGTTCCATGCGCGCCGAATTGAAAAATCCCTTCCTGCCCGAAGAGGGGAAAGTGTTTTACTACTTCATGTACGAACGCGAGCGGCTGATCGTGGTCCTAGCCAGCAGCGGAAGAGGTGATTTCAAGTGTGACGTGGATGAAGCCACAGGCGCGCTCTCGAAGCCGCAAGAGACACGCTGAATCGCCTGACTGAAAAAAAGCCACGCATGATTGCACCGAGCTCCATGAATCTCATCTCGCAGACAGAATCTTTTGGCGGCGGAGAAGCTGCCTACTTGCCCTCCAAGAGCGGCTGCAAGACGGGACCATCCATGTTTTTCACCTTCAAGCCGAGCAAGGCGGCAAGCGTCGGTGCCACGGAGGTGTTGCTGACCGTGCCGCACCGGGCACCCGCCTGGATGCCCGCGCCCCAGGCGATAAACGTCGCGTGCATGTCCGGCGCTGCGGCGTCAGATCCGTGTGAGCCCTTGGTCACCACATCCGGAGGCGTCACCACCACGTCGCCGATCGGTGAGTCCACGAAATTGAAACCGCTCGCCGCCGACAGCACCAGGTCAGCCATCTGCGGATTCTTCGCTGGATCAGGCAGCCCCTGGGCGGCGAAGTCAGCCTGAGAGATCACGGCTCCCACGCCTTCCAGTTGGCGGAACTGCTCTGCGAGCTTCACCACCTGCGCCGCACGGCCTTCATCCCGCAGCACATAGATAAAACAGGCTCCGCCCTGCGCCACGGCGCGGACACTGCCGCCCGTGATGCGCGTCCCGAGCGCGGTGAGCAATCCCTCCTGCCGCAGCAGCACATTCGGCAGAATTCGCCGGCGGTAGGACACGAAACCATGATCAGACACCACCACCAGCGTCGCGCGCCCGCCATGCGTGCGCTGCAGTTCCTGCCAGAGCTCGGCCACGCACGCGTCCTGATTTTTCAGTGCGGCATAGGCCTGCGGTGAGCGGGGACCAAACCGGTGCTGCACGTGATCGAGCTCCACAAAATGCATCAGCAGCAGATTCGGGCGATGAACGCCCAGCAGATGCTTCCCCATCTGCGCAAACATGAGGTCCCTTTCCGCGATGCGCCCGGTGTTCCACCACTCCTCCTGCATGCCCCAGGGGATGCCTTTCGCGGTGAACTCCTCCAGCAGCAAGGGGGTGGCAAACTGCTTCACCAACGCCATCGAGCCCACATCTGGGATGGTCCAGTCCAGCGTACGCGCCCCGCGAGTCGCAGGCCAGATCAGCGAGGCCGTTTTCAATCCCGCCTGCTTCGCGAGGTCATAAATCGTCGGCACCTTCACAATCTCGTCCTTGTTGAAAATGGGATCGACCACCAGCGGCACGATCTCGTTCTTCACGCGATCAAGCACGCTGTTGCCAAGCACCCCATGCTTTCCGGGATGGACGCCCGTGACCAGCGTGGTGTGGTTGGGCCAGGTGACCGTGGGCATCGAGGCGATCATGCCCTGCGCACGCGCCCCCTCGGCGACCAGACGGCGCAGCGTCGGGATCTCCGCCACGGGATCGTCGAGGTAGAAGTTCGCCAGGCCATCCACGCTCACCATCAAGACCATGCGCTCGGGAGTTTCCGCATCCACGCGGGCGGCACCAAACAGCATGAAGAGAGCAAGTAGAAGAATGGAAACACGGAACATGCCTGCGATGTAGCCTGCCTTCTCCGCGTTTCAAGCGATGCTGTACAACGCTGAAACCTCTCCGGCTGGGCGGAGTCAGAGCTGAAGCTGCTAGAGAAGTCTGCCCCCTTACCTCCGGATGTGCAAAAACAGATTCACGCCCTCAGGCTCCCACATCACCTCGATCGAATCCGCCGGCGCTCCAGCCTCCAGCGCCAGGGCGCGCAGGTGATCCCGCGTGCGGTGCTGCAGCACCCAGTCGCCCAGCAGTTCCATGTAGTCGCGGCTCGGGTTGTGGTCGGAGAAATTCCCCACCACCACTTCCCCGCCACGCTTGGCCACGGACATCAGCGCCTTGAGCAGAAAGACAAACGTCCGGTCCGTGAGGTAGTCAAACAGCCCGGCTGACCACACCAGCTCGTAGCCCTTGGCCGGCAGAAAGCGCAGTACGTTGCGGTGGTAAAATTCCACCCGGTTCGCAAACGGCGCGCAAAGCTTTTTCGCCCGCTCGATGGCGTGGATCTCGGCATCCACGCAGTCGAAAAACACATCGCAGTCAGGATTGTCCAGCACCCACTCACGCACGTCACGCGCCGGGCCGCTGGCAACGTTCAGCACGCTCAGCGCCGCTTTGGTGCGCCCGGCGGAGTGGGAGTTCAGCAACTGGTGAAAGTAGGCCTTCCGATTGCGCACCGCATTCGGGGCCGCCTGCGAGTGGAAGTAAAGATCCCAGCGCCGCAGGTGCGGCTCCTGGGCGATCTGCATCGTGTAGATGGCCTCAATGATCTCAAAATCACCGCTGTAGCCGTATTTCTTCCCCAGCGCCCGGGCCTGCATCGTCCCTTCCAGATGCCGATTTGTAACGTCTTGAGCGTAAGCAAGCACATCATCCCGGGCGATCACCTTGGCCCGCACCGCATCCCCCAGCAGCCGCAGCGTGCGGTTCATCTGCGCATAGTCATTCGGCATCGGCCCCCCTTGGGCGATCAGTTCCCGCAGCAGCTCGTCACACTCAATCAAAGGCGCAAATTCGTTCTTTCGAACTGAATAGCGTTCTTGGTGGACAAGGGGCGGCATGCGCAGGTGGGGGCAGATTGAGGCCTCGGCAGGCTTAACTGGTTGATAATAAGCGTTTATTTACATTTCGGGAAGCAAAAAATAACAGGTCCCGCCCTCAAACCCCTGTTTTGGGTCAATTCACATTCATCCGTAAAATCGGCCCTTCTGGCGGAGATAAGAACATACCCACCTCATGCCTCCCTCCGAAAACGAACGCCATCACCGCTTCCTGCGCCGCTTCACCGCGCATGAGCCCGCCATCCGCGCCCACGTGCGCCGGCTGGTGCCCGCACGGGCGGATGCCGATGACGTGATGCAGGAGATCAGCGTGGTGCTTTGGGAAAAATTCGACTCCCTGCACGAGGGCGCAGATTTCAAAGCCTGGGCCTTCGGCGTCGCTCGCTTCGAGGTCCTCGCCTGGCTGCGAGATCGCGGACGCGACCGCCTGGTGCTCGATGAAGAAGTCATCACCAAGATCGCCGAGGAGACCACTGCCATCGAGCCCCTGCTGGAGCGCCAGCGCGAGGCCCTGGAGCTCTGCATGCAAAAGGTGCCCGAGGAGCAGCGCGGCCTCCTCATGCAGGCCTATCAGCCCGACTCAAGCATCCAAACCGTCGCGCAAGGCAGCGGCCGCACCGTGACCGGTTTTTACCAGTGGCTGCACCGCATGCGCAAGCTCCTGCTCGACTGCATCCGCCGCTCCATGACTCAGGAGGTGGCCTCATGAAAGCAGAGCTGGAAGTTCTCACCACCTTCTATCTCGACGGCACCATCACGCCGCCGCAGTTGCAGCAGCTCAATGCCCTGCTGCTCGCCGATGCCACAGCACGCCGTGAATTCGCCGAATTGCTCAATGTGGATTCCGCTCTCGCTGCTCTGGCCGCAGACTGGGCACCACCTCAAGTCACCGCAAAGCCGCTCAAGCCCACCCGCTGGCTCACCGCTTCCCCACGCTGGCTTGCCGCAGCCGCCTGCATCTCCCTGCTCCTTGGTGCGTGGTTTTGGCAGGAGAACCATCGCGCCTTTGCCACCGTGGGAAAAGCCGCCGGTGTGGTGGAGCTCGCAGATGGCTCAAAACTGCGCGGCGAAACCTACCACATCGACGCTGGCAGCATCTCCCTCACCACCGCACGCGGCGCACGCATCGTCATCGAGGCCCCCGCAGAGTTCCGCTTTGAATCCGCCCAGCGTCTGCACATGAAGCGCGGCCGCCTTGCTGCAGATGTGCCACCTTCAGCCAAGGGCTTCACCGTCATCACCCCCACCGGAGATGCCGTGGATCTCGGCACGCGCTTCGGTGTGGATGTGCCCTCCAGCGGCTCCGCTGAAGTCCACGTCTTCCAGGGCGAAGTCATCACCAAAGCCTCCGGCGCGCAGGGCAATCAAAGCCTGCGCGGTGGCGATGCAGTCTCCTTTGATCAAGGCGCCAGCACCGCCCGCGAGCTGCGCTCCTCCGCCTTCATCCAGCCGGATGAACTCCCCGGCCTCACCGCCGGACTCGCCGCCGGTCAGCGTGCGCGCTCCGCCGCAGCCACCGCCGCTTTGAAGCAGGACCCCACGCTCATCGCCTTGCTCGATTTCGAATCCGCCGAGGAAATGCCCGGCGTCTATCGCCGCGTGCAGGGCCGCTGGCCCGGCTCCCACGCCCCCGAGTTTGTGAATGTAGGCGATCACTTGAAGCTCGATGTCGGCGGCGGCCGCGACTGGCCGCAGCTCACGCTCGCCGCCTGGGTGCGCATTGACCGCCTCGGCGCGCCCTACCAGTCCCTGCTACATACGGATGGCTGGAGCGGCAACAATCCCGGCCAGGTGCACTGGATCATCAATCGCGACACCACCATGCGCCTCGCCCTCATCGGCAACACCCTCGCCCCCGGCTCCACCGAGCGCCAGGGCCACCCCGACTCCCGCACCCCGGTGCTGCCAGAGCAGGGCCGCTGGGTGCATCTGGCCACCGTCTATGATTCCACACGCGGCACCGTGCGCTTTTATCTCAATGGTCTGCTCGACAGTGAAACTCACCTGCAGACCGCGCATCCCGCACGTCTCGGCCCCTCGCAGATCGGCAACTGGAATCAGCAGGACCGCAAGCTCAGCGGCCGTGTCGATGAACTCCTCCTGCTCGGCCGCGCCATGTCCGACGATGAACTCCGCGCCCTCCACGCCGCAGGCAATCCTTACCGCTGATCCCACCACATGAAGTTGGCCGCTCTCATTCTCCTCGTATCCTCCAGCCTTGCCGCTGCCGTTGACTTCGTTCGCGAGGTCCGCCCCATCCTGCAAAAGCACTGCTACAGCTGCCACGGTGAGAAAAAACAAAAGTCCGGCCTCCGCCTCGACATCAAAGCCGCAGCATTCAAAGGCGGCGACAAACATTCGCCCGACATCATCTCCGGCAAAGCCAAGGACAGCCCGCTCATCCACTTCATCACCACCGATGACGACGACGAGCTCATGCCTCCCAAAGGCAAGCTCCCCGCCAGCGACATCGCCACCCTCACCACCTGGATCAACGAAGGCGCCCCATGGCCCGAAGGCATCGACCTCGCCAAACTCGAAGACCTCCGCGATCACTGGTCCTTCAAGCCGCTTCAAGTTCCAAGTTCTCCTCAAAGCATCGATTCATTGATCGACGCCAAGCTCGCTGAAAAAAACCTCCACCGCTCGCCACCCGCTGATCCCGTCTCCTGGCTGCGCCGTGTCGCCTTCGATCTCACCGGCCTGCCACCCACTCCCGCTGAAGTCTCCGCCTTTTTAATCGACCAAGACCACGCCGCCGTCGTCGATCGACTGCTCAAGAGCGAACGCTATGGCGAACGCTGGGCCCAGCACTGGCTCGATGTCGTACGCTATGCCGACACCCACGGCTTTGAGGTCAACACCGAGCGCCCCAACTCCTGGCCCTACCGCGACTACGTCATCCGCTCCTTCAACAACGACACGCCCTACGATCGCTTCATCAAAGAGCAGATCGTTGGAGATGCCATGGGCCAGGACGCCGCCACCGGATTCCTCGTCACCGCCTCCGTGCTGCTGCCCGGCCAGATCGGCAAGGACGATGCCTCCAAGCGCCTCGCACGGCAGGACTCCATTGATGAGATGGTCATGAACATCGGCCAGACCTTCCTCGGCCTCAGCGTCGGCTGCGCACGCTGCCACGATCACAAATTCGATCCCATTACCTCCAAGGATTACTACGCCATGCAGGCCTTCGTCGCCGGTGTCGAATACGCCGACCGTGATCTGCACACACCCGCAGCCGAAGCCTCACGCGCGGAGGAAAAACAGCTCAAAGCACGGCTCGCAGAGATCGACAAAGAACTCGCCAACTTCGTGCCCATGGCGAAATCCGGCGCCGAGCGCCCCATGATCAACGCCCGCGAAAACTCGGACCGCTTTCCACCTGTGAAGACTCAGCGCCTGCGCTTCACCATCAAGGCCACGACTAACCTTGAGCCCTGCATCGATGAACTCGAAGTCTTCAACACGCGCGGCGAAAACGTCGCCCTCGCCACCAGCGGCACCAAGCGCAAATCCTCCGGCGACATCGGCGTGGCCGAACGCCACGAGCTCCGCTTTCTCAACGATGGCCGCTACGGCAACTCCCGCAGCTGGCTTTCCAACACACTTGGCAAAGGCTGGGTGGAGCTCGAATTCCCGCAGGAGCAACAAGTCGAGCGCGTCGTCTGGAGCCGCGATCGCGACGGCAAATTCACCGACCGCCTCGCCACCGATTACCAAATCGAAATCAGCGATGCCGCAGGCCAGTGGCACACCGTGGCCGATGCCAGCGACCGGCAGAAGTTTGACCCCAAAAACAAGAAGCTCGCGAAGCCCACACTCAAAGGTCTCACCCCCGCCGAAAACAAACGCGCCCGCCCGCTCTTCGAGGAGAAGTCCAGCACCGAGAAAAAGATCGCCCAGGCAGCCAACTTGCAGAAAGTCTTCGCCGGAACCTTCCGCACCCCGGACGACATCCACCTCCTCAATCGCGGCGATCCCGAGCAGCCCAAGGAAGCCGTCACACCCGCTGTGCTCAGCGCCCTCGGCAACGTGACACTCCCCAAAGAATCCGCCGAGCAGGACCGCCGCCGCGCCCTCGCCGATTGGATCGCCAACGCACAAAATCCCCTCACCGCCCGCGTCATGGTGAATCGCATCTGGCAGGGCCACTTCGGCACCGGCCTTGTCCAAACGCCAAGCGACTTCGGTCGCATGGGCTTCAAGCCCACCCACCCCGAACTCCTCGACTACCTCGCCGCCGAATTCATCCGCAGCGGCTGGAGCGTGAAGCACATGCACCGACTCATTCTCTTGTCAGAGACCTATGGGCAATCATCGCAGACGAAAGAAGACAATCAGACCATGAGACAATCAGACACGGAGAAAAGCAGCCGCTCTGAAGTCTCCCCATCTCCCCATCTGATTGTCTCATTGTCTTCTTCATCCGCACAAGCCATCGACTCCGAAGCACGCCTCCTCTGGCGCTACCCATCACGCCGCCTCGAAGCCGAATCCATCCGCGACTCCATGCTCGCCGTCAGCGGTCGTTTGAATCTGCAGATGTATGGCCGCGGCTTCAATCTCTTCGATCAACGCGGCGGCCTCAGCGGCTTCGATCCCATCGAGACATTCAACGCCGACAACCAGCGCCGCATGATCTACGCCCACAAAGTGCGCCGCGAACCCGAAACCGTCTTCGGCGCCTTCGACTGTCCTGACGCCGGCCAGAGCACCGCCCGCCGCATCGAAAGCACCACCCCCATCCAGGCACTCAACCTCTTCAACAGCATCTTCACCCTCGAACAATCCGCAGCCTTCGCCACCCGCATCCAGCAGGAAGCCGGCACCGACCCCGCCAAACAAATCACCCTCGCCTACCAGATTGCGCTCAGCCGCGCGCCCACCGCCGCCGAACTCGCCGATACCACCCCTCTAGTTCACGACCACGGCCTCACCGTCCTCTGCCGCGCCCTGTTCAACAGCAACGAATTCCTCTTTGTGCCATGAGCCCTCACACCGAACACCTCTCCCCCGCAGGCCACGCACTGCTCGACCGCCGCCGCTTCCTCGGCAGCAGCGCCACGGCTCTCGGCTCCATCGCATTAACAAATCTCCTCGGCCTCGATGGACTCTTGGCAGCCCAGGCGAATGGCCCCATCATCGACCCCGCGCGTCCCTACGCCCCACGCCAGCCGCATTTCCCCGGCAAGGCGAAGAACGTGGTCGTCATCTTTTGCGCCGGTGCCGTCAGCCAGCTTGAAACCTGGGATTACAAACCCGAACTCATCAAGTGGGACGATAAGCCCCTGCCCGGTGGCCCCGCCGTCACCTTCCAAGGCCCCGCAGGCAATCTCGCCCGCCCGCAGTACACCTTTCGCCAGCGCGGCCAGACCGGAAAATGGGTCAGCGACATGATCCCGCATCTCGCGGAGCTCACGGATGACTTCGCCTTCGTGCACTCGCTCACCAGCAAGTCGAACACGCACGGCCCCGCCGAGAACTTCCTCTCCACCGGTTTCAATCTCGATGGCTTCCCCTCCCTCGGCGCATGGACGACTTACGCCCTCGGCAGCGAGAACCAAGACCTCCCTTCTTACGTCGCCATTCCCGATCCACGCGGCGTGCCGCAGAACGGCGCGAACAACTGGGGCCCCGGCTTTTTGCCCGCAGCGTTTCAAGGCACCACGATGAGCTCCAAAGCCCCCGTGCGCCATCTCGCCGCACCGGGGGTCTCTCCCGCCACAGACCAGGCCGCGCGCACCCTCCTCCAGCGCATGAACGCCCGCCATCTGGAAGCCCACCCCGGCGATGGCAAACTCGCCGCACGCATCGCCAGCTACGAGCTCGCCGCGCGCATGCAGCTCAGCGTCCCGGAGATCAGCGATCTCAGTACCGAGCCAGCGCACATCCTGAAACTCTACGGTGCCGACGACACGCAAAACGCGGACAAAGCCGCCTTTGCCAAGAACTGCATCCTCGCACGTCGCCTCATCGAAAAGGGCGTGCGCTTTGTGCAGCTCTTCAATGGCGCCTATGCCAGCGGCGGCAAGCTCAACTGGGACGGCCACAACGCCCTCAAGGAGCAATACGACGTTCACGCCCCCATCCTTGATCAACCCGCAGCCGCACTCATCCGCGATCTCAAAGAGCGCGGTCTGCTCGAAGACACCCTCGTCGTCTGGTGCACCGAATTTGGCCGCATGCCCTTCTTCCAAAAAGGAGCCAAAGGCCGCGACCACAACCCCGATGGCTTCACCTGCTGGATGACCGGCGCCGGCGTGAAGCCCGGCGTGAGCTGTGGCGAGACCGATGAACTAGGCCAGAAAGCCGTGAAGGACATCCACCCCCTCTACGACTTCAACGCGACCATCCTCCACCTCCTCGGCCTCGATCACGAACGCCTCACCTTCGAACACAACGGCGTCCAGCGCCGCCTCACCA
>JAPLUN010000206.1 GCA_026397715.1 Verrucomicrobiota bacterium | reverse complement strand
ACCGCTTCGTCCAGACCTTGGCTGATCTGGCTGGTGGGTGCAGCCGCCTGCGGTGCCTTGGTTTTGGTCGTGACGCATCTGACCGAAGAGGAGGAGTTTCTGCGGTTGTTAAACCAGATCGATGTGTCCTGGCTCGGCCTTGCGCTGCTGCTCCAATCGGGCACCTACATACTGCAGGGCATCGTCTGGCGCGTGGTCGTTAGCGCGGGTGGACAGGTGCTATCCTTGGGCAAATCTTTTGAGCTGAGTCTGGCCATGCTCTTTGTGGATCAGGCGCTGCCATCCGGTGGCATCAGCGGCGTGGCCGTGGTGTCCGGTGCCCTCTCACGCCTGGGCATGCCACATGCCGTGGTTGCGTCTGCGGTGCTGGTGGATGTGGCCTTGTACCATCTCGCCTACGCCTCCTGCATGGCCGTGGCTCTGGGAGTGACTCTCTACCATGCCTACCTGCCTGGATGGGTAAACGCGGCCATGCTGGTCTTTCTGCTGGTGGAACTCGGTGTGGTTGCCTTTCTGATCTACCTGCCCAGCGGGGGCTTGAACTGGGTGAAAACCAGACTTCAGCGTTTCACCAAACTGACTCGATTGCTCCAGTGGGTGGAGCATGCACCCGCCGGTTCATTTAAAAACCACCGCGTGCTGCTCCTCGCCTTCGTCATGCACGCGCTGATCTTTGTGCTGGATGCCGCGACCATCTGGGTGGCCGCACGTGCTCTCGGTGTGACGTCTTCCCTCGGCGGCGTGTTTGCCAGCTTCATGGTTTCAAACTTGTTCCGCACCATCGGCATCATACCCGGTGGCCTCGGCACCTTTGAAACAGCCTCCGTCATGGCCCTGAGAAGCATCGGCATGCCGCTCTCTGTCGGCCTGTCAGCGACCCTGCTGTTCCGTGGCCTCAGCTTCTGGCTGCCCATGATTCCCGGTCTGATCTGCTCACGGCGTCTCCTGCGAAACCGCCGCAATTAATGGGGCGCTGCCGCTTGCTCCAGCTTCGCAAACATCACTCGCTTCACTACCTCGCTGGTTAGCAAGTAGAGTGCGGTGATGCTCACAAGCGTGACCATAAAATACCAGGGCAGGGGAACAAGGCCAAACATGGCGCCTAGAGCGGTGTAAGGCAGCACGATGGTGCTGCCGGCGACGACGAGCGTGGCGATGGTGAGGATGCGGCCGGGTTGGCTCTTGAAGATCGAGCGATGAGTACGGATGACCATGACGATGAACAGCTCCGTTATGAGTGACTCGATGAACCAGCCCGTTTGAAACTGCGCCTCGCTGGCGCGCAGCATCACCAGCAGAGCCCCGAAGGTGAGGTAGTCAAACACCGAGCTCACGAGTCCGAAGGCCACCATGAAACGCCGGATGAACTTCTGATCCCAGCGCCGTGGCTTCAGCGCCTGCTCGGGATCCACGTTGTCCGTGGCAATGGTGAGTGCAGGCAGGTCGGAGAGGAAGTTGTTGAGCAAAATCTGCTTCGGCAGCAGCGGCAGGAATGGCAGGAACAAGGATGCTCCCGCCATGCTGAACATGTTTCCAAAATTCGCGCTCGTGGTGATGAAGATGTACTTCAGCGTGTTCGCAAACGTGATGCGACCATTCCGCACACCCCGCGCGAGCACACTCAGATCATGGCGCAGCAGCACGATGTCCGCCGCCTCCTTGGCCACATCCACCGCTCCATCCACTGAGATGCCCACGTCCGCCGCATGCAGCGCGGAGGCGTCATTGATCCCATCACCCAGATAACCCACCACATGCCCGGCTTTGCGCAGCGCGATCAAAATGCGCTCCTTCTGGTTCGGCTCCGTTTCGGCAAAGATGTCCACTTCGCTCACGCGATTGATCAGCGCCGCGTCATTCATCTTGTGCAACTCTTCACCCGTGAGCACCTCCGGTCTCGCAATCCCCATTTGCGTGCCCAGGCGCTGGGCCACCAGTCGGTTGTCTCCCGTGATCACCTTGAAGTCCACCCCCAGTTGACGCAGTTCCTGAATCGCCTCAGCCGCACCGGCCTTCGGCGGATCATCAAACAGCAGAAAGCCCGTGAAGGTCATGTCGACCTCATCATCCTTGTTGATCACCGGATCGTCGGTCACATCCCGGTTGGCCACTCCCAGCACTCGATGCCCCGCGTTGCTGTAGTCAGCAAATCGCTGCAGCAGCTCCGCATGAAACTCCGCCATGGGTTGATCCCCCTTCGGCGTGGACACCTTGGTGCAAACCGCCAGCACATTGGCAAAGGCCCCCTTGGTGATCATGACATGCCTTCGTGCCGCATCCGCATGTTCCACCACCACGCTGAGACGCTTGCGGATGAAGTCATAGGGCACTTCATCAAACTTGCTGAAGGCGCTCAGATCCATGCCGTCTTCCGCACGCAGCGCCGCGTCGATCGGATTCGTAAAGCCGCTTTCAAACGTGGCGTTCAGCACCGCCTGCAATCGTACCAGTTCGCTGGCGTTGCCCTGCGCATCATACGCACCCAGCAGCTTGACGCGCCCTTCAGTCAGCGTTCCCGTCTTGTCGGAGCAGAGCACGTTCATGCTGCCAAAATTTTCAATCGAGGAGAGCCTCCGCACAATGACCTGGTCCTCCGCCATGCGCTTCGCGCCGCGTGCCAGCGTGATGCTCACGATGGCTGGCAGCAGCTCCGGCGTCATGCCCACAGCCAGTGCCAGCGCAAACAAAAAGGACTCCAGCACCGGCCGGTGGAAGAACACATTGATGGCAAAAATCGCGATGACGAAAACGAGCGTCACCTTGATCAGCATCTCGCCAAAGCGCCGCAGTCCGCGCTCAAAATCCGTCTCGGGCGCGCGCAGCCGCAGCCGCTCGGAGATGGCGCCAAACTCCGTCTCCGCGCCGGTGTGCACCACCAGCACACGCGCCGTGCCGCTCACCACATGCGTGCCCTCAAACACCGCGTTGAAGCGTTCGCTCTGCCTCGCGTTTTCAGCCACCGCCCCCACCTTCTTTTCCGCCGGATAGCTTTCACCCGTCAGCGCGGATTCATCGACAAACAGATCCTTGGATTCAATCAGCAGCCCATCTCCGGGAATGGTGTCGCCCGCGCTCAGCATCACCACATCCCCTGAGACAATCTGATTGGCCGGCAGATCCATTGTCCTGCCATCGCGCAGCACGGTGGCCTTCGCCTGGATCACCGCCAGCAGCGCCGCCACCGCATTGGCGGCACGGTATTCCTGCCAGAACCCGAGCAGCGTGCTCATCAGCACCACCGTCGAGACGATCACCACGTCCATCTTGTCGCCAAGGAATGAAGAGATCACCATGGCCACCAGCAGCAGGATCACCAGCGGGCTGCGGAATTGATTCACCAGCAGCCGCCACGGGCCGCCGCCGGATTTGTGCACTCTGGTTTTGTCCCGCGCCAGCCTTTCCGCAGCCTCAGGGGACGTCAGGCCATCTCGGTTTGAACTGACCTGCGCCAGTGCGGCGTCAATAGTGAGCAGGTGAATGTCCATGCGTACCACCTGTCTGGTGCGGTCTTGGAATTGCAATGAAGGAATACCTCTTCCCACCTCCCCATGCATCACGCCCTACTGGAATCCAGTAGGCGCAATGAAGCGGTATTTCGCATGCACAAATTGCCGTGACGCTCTAGCCTGAGATGCACCAATCCATGAACAAGCACGCCACCAGCTTGGAATGCTCCTTGGACTGTCCCTGGAGGGGCAGCGGCATGTGCTTGCGGCTCCTGGTTCAGCAGAGCGTTGTCCTGGGAGGGCATCTGGGCGGCGCCCAGCTCTCAGGCGTGCGCGCCATTTATTATCCTCATGATCTGCCACCATGCGTGAACCCGGATGGCAGTCTGCACTGGGACAATCTGCAGGACGATCCTGAACCTGCACCAGTGCTCTGGGGCGAGGACATCCCTCAGTTGTGAGCCACGGAGAGCTGGGTCCAAAAAAATGAAGCCAGCGGAATCAAGGCTTCCTGGCGGCATCCTTTTCACAGCAAATCTCAAAGGCTTTCAGCACACCCAGTCCGAGGAGAACCGGTGGCAGCAGCCGGGTGGCGATGCTCGCCGTCGCTCTCGCCAGCACGCGTGAGGGCAGCAGGTTGAGGACAAGACCTGTGCCCAGTGCCACCACCACCGCTTTGGTGGGGTCCCGTCTCACACAGTCTTCCACTCGCTTCAGAGTTTGGTGAATGGAGAGCTCTGCGGCGTGCGGTGGCGTTTGAGGATTCATGATAGGCTAAACGTATTCCATCTCGCTGGAGCGGCTTCACACATCTTGCGTGATCCTAGGCGAAAGATGCTTTCAAACCGACATCTTCGCCACCTCATTTTGCCAGTCGTTCCAGCACATTCTGAGTGATGCGTATCACGGCCGCATCACCGCCCTGCAGGCCGTGCGCCCAGTCGGTGGTGGCGGCGGTGAAGACCGTGCCTCCACGCGTGTAGAGTCCCAGGCAGGCCGCGCCTGTGCGTCCCTTCTCCCACTGCTCATACCATTCCGCATCATCGGGGTGCCAGCGCACCGGGCACGTGGCCAAGACTTCAAAGGTCTTCGGCGTTCCATCCTTGAAAGTCGGAAATGGCAGGCCGTCCTTCCACTTGAGCTCACAGCCATCGCATTCGTAGCCCACGATGGTGTCCTTGCCGCCGAACTTGTCGCCACGTTTCAGGCCGGTGCCTGCCAGCACCCAGTGATCGGGGCGGTGCACCTCATACTCCGCCGGATCAGTCATGAACTGCCCATGACTTTTGCGATACCCACCCCACAGGAAGCCGACCCCTGTCAGTTCGTTCTCAGGACGTTTCAGCAGATGATGGCTCCATGCCGTGCTCAGCGTTTTGAAGTCACGCGTCGCGAATACGGGGTCCAGGTGGTAGTTCTGTTTGCAGCAGGTGAAGGCGCGGCCGTTGTCCTCCGCACGCACCTGCCAGCAGCACGTGTTGCCGCTGAAGAAGGCCACATTGCCACCCTTGCCGATCCACGCCTCCAGGTTGTCGCGCATCGGCGTGCTCCAGTACTCGTCATGGCCCACACTCAGCACCAGCTTGTAGCTCGTC
>JAPLUN010000149.1 GCA_026397715.1 Verrucomicrobiota bacterium | reverse complement strand
GGGATGGCAACTCGGCAACTTTTCCAGCCAGCATGGTGCCTTGGCCGGGGAACTGGGGAAGGTGGCTTCGCTGCGAGGCCGCTACGGTCCGTGGTGCGGCATTACAAGCCTCTTGCGTACAAGCCGACATTTTTGTTAGCTTTGCCCACTATGGCAGCAAATCCGTCAGCTATACAGCCGTTGGGGCTCAACCAACGCATCTGTTCACCAGCCACATGCTAGGTCTCTGAGAATTCTGCGATGAAAAAGAGGACTCGAGAGATTGTCGTCCAACAAGACCCGTTCAGTTATGTGATCAATTCGTTAGGCACTTGGCCAGGATCGCTAACGATTCAAGTGTGGTCCTCGCATCACCCCACCTGCCAAAAACTGAAAGTCGTTCTTGATCCCTTTGTCGTAGTGAAACCCTCTGGCTTATGCCTCCTGATCGAATGGGCTCTGAATGCAGGCTGGCGTCCTCGGGAGCAACACCCTCCACTGACCCTGCAGTGGCAGATCGACTGCCCCATTGCTGAACTCGCTTCCTCCGCCACTCGCTAGGCCTAGCCAAGCGCTGCAGCCAACCGCACCGGGCGAGGTGTGTGCTGTGATGAAGTTCACCTTGCGTTGCCCTTCGCAGTCGCTGAGCTTGAGGCGTTAGGCGTCTTTGGAACGCGTCTCGTGCACATGAACCGCAAAAGACATCGTATGTCAGGAAGGGATTTCAGGGGGTGTGCGATGATGGTTCTCATGGCGCTCGTCATCATCTGGGTGCTCTGGCTCAGCTTTCCGACTCATCGAACGGCCCTCTACCTCAGCGTCGCCTCGGTAATCCTATTGGGTCGGCTCGCTTTCCTTTTCGTCTCATTCAAGAACCGGCGCGAGTGCCCCTTCTGCCGCACCAAACATTCGGTCGTCGTTCATATGGACCTTGAGGTGGAGTCAGATTCAGACCCAGGCGATGACTGGGTTCCTGCTGACTGCATGCAATGCAAGAGGCAGTTTCGAATCGATCGAAATGGAAAATTCCATGACCGAATCGAAAACGCCTAACCAAACGGATGCAGGCAGGAGGCTCGCAGCCATCTGTCGTGTCAGCCGAGTCTTGCGCTCACCATCGCCAAAGCTTAGACGTTCGCCTAACTCCCATCGCCTCTCGTGAATCTACGATCAGAGTTGTGTCCTGCTCCCAATGATCCGGTCCGAAAGGCCAGGATTTCAGAGTTGATTGCTCGAATCGAGGGAGAGCCATCTGCCGAGGAAGTGGACGCAGCCATGACAGAACTGCAGTCTCTGGCTGGATCCACGGTCACTTTGGATGACATCCAGAACTACTGGAGGGGGATGAGTCTTGACGAGTTCGTTGAGCGCATCTCCAGGCAGCGGCCGCAGCGAGTTCTGGATGTCACTCGGGAGGAACTGATCGAGATCGCCCGGAGGATGAGGCCAGAGGGTGGCTACCCAGACCCTCAAGGTTATGCCGAGGTGTTCGACATGCAGGTTTCCATGCCTTCAGCTTCCATGATGATGTATCATCCTCCAGAGCACGTTACGATTTCAGTTCCCATTTCAGAGTATGACCCGACGCCCGAAGTGCTGGTTGACTGGGCTTTGGCATACCGGGTGATGCAGCAATGAACCGCCAGATAAGATCCTTCCACAGCCAAACCAAGGCGAACAAAACGAATGCAGGCAGAAGGTTCGTATGGCATCTGTCGTGTCATCGGCGGTTGCCAGCGTCCCCCGGCGCTGACCTTGGGGGTGTCTTCTGCAAGCTATGTCGGTTGATGCGCGTTCCTACTCGCACCCTACGGGCTGCCTTTGGCTGTCTATCTCTCTCCGCTCGGTTCGCTCCATTCCCGCTCGCCGTCGCCTGATCCGAGACGTTAGGCGTTCTCCAATTCCCTAGACCATGAAGCTCCGAACCTTCCTTTCGATCAGCGTTGCCACAGCTAGCCTCTTGCTAAGCGGGTGCGTTGGCTACGTGCCTTCTTTCTCGAAAGTGCCAGTTAGTGGAAAACAGATCACCAAGAGCGACGCAGAGTTTATCGTCCCGGGAAGGACGACGCGTGCCGAGGTCATCCGCAGGCTCGGCACGAAACACTGCCGCGAATCCCTCCTCATTGCCGCGATGGGTTACGGATGGGAGATGCCAGGAGGTTACGGCTTCTTTTTCTTAATGGACAGGATGAATGCAGCTGGCGACGTCTGGGAACTGACCCGATGGCGTGCCCTGTTTCTGGCGTTCGACTCGCACGACGTGGTGACTCGGAAGGAATTCGTCAAGTTGAAGGGCAACCGCACACTTGATGATCAACTAGAAAAGTGGGCAGGCTATCGTTTTTCCAAAACGCCACCCCAGTGAACACCAAAACGCTGAACAAAACGGATACAGGCAGGAGACTCGGATGGCATCTGCCGTGTCATCGGTGCCTGATGCGAAGCGTTAGGCCAGCACAAAGCACCGTAACTGAAGCATGATGATGATGATGACCGAAGCCGACTTGATCGCCACTGCGAATGCTTTGGTTGGCGAGTTCCGAACGAGCGCCGACTGCTCCGCCGGCGGCGTGGCCGCTGCCATCCTGTCAGCGTCCGGGCGCGTCTACACGGGGATCTGCGTGGATACTCAATGCAGCATGGGGTTCTGTGCGGAACACGCGGCAGTCGCAGAAATGCTCAAAGCGCGAGAATCCGAAATTGCGCTCGTCGTCGCGGTGGCATCGGGCGGGAAGGTTGTCGCTCCCTGTGGGCGCTGCCGCGAGCTGATGTGGCAGGTGAGCCCACGGAATCGTCATGCGATGGTTGTCATCGGTTCTGGCCATCAGGTCATGCTCGCAGAGCTGCTTCCGCACGGAGGATAAGCAGCGCATGAGGCATGCCTCTCCCGGCGCTCCGCTGCCACCGGTCGGGCCGGAGTCCCCAAGTTTGCCGGGTCTACACCTTTAGGGATGGCAACTCGGCAACTTTTCCAGCCACCGTTCGGGCGGCCTTGGTGAGGAGCCGGGAAGGGGGCTTCGCTGGGAGGCCGCCACGGTCCACCGCACGACATCACAAGACTCTTGCGCACCAGCCGGCACTTTTGTTAGCCTTGCCCAATATGGCAGCAATTCCGTCAGCTATAAAGCGGTTGGGACTCACCCAAGACCTCTGTACACCAGCCACATGTTAAGTGACTTACGCGCGTACACAGGACTGAAGCGATGACCGTCAAGAAGCCCATCCGAAGTGCAACCGCGGGAGTAATCCTGATTATTGTCAGTGTGCTCGCGTTAAACATCATCAAAGAGGGATTTCGCACGGGAATCACGGCAGAGTGGCTCATAGCCAACATGATCTGCATAGCGCTCTCTGTCCCCGCGACAATTCTTGCGCGTCATCTATTGGCGCGTGACGCCGATCCGATCCTTAAAGATTCGCACAGCAAGATCGTTCTCTTTCTCCGACCATTTCATGCCGACGCCAGCCTTCCAAAATGGCTTACACCCGGAGACCTGAATTATGAACAAGAATTGGGTTATTGCCTCACGAATGTCGGCAAGCTTGTTGCCGTCGGAAAACCCGGAGAGCGCTTCGCTACAGCAGGTGCTGCTCGGACATATCTTCACCATGATGAATGGAAGGACCGTGTAGCCGAGTTGATTCGACGCGCGGAGCTTGTCATCATCTGCCCGGGTCTAAACGAAGGCGTTGAGTGGGAGATTTCAACGACACTCTCACTCAAAAGTCTTCGACACATCCTATTCTTTTTTCCGGGTGGCTCAGATTATTTGAATACCTTGGCGTCGTCCCCAATTCCCGTGATTCAAGACCTGCTGCGCCAACCTATCGGCAAGGCGCGTTTAGCATGGTTCGATGACGATGGTTGCGTCAAAACATTAGGATATGAGGGACCGTCAAGGTGGGCACGCTATCAGAAATACTGCAACAAATGGACAGACGCGCCAATTTACCTTGAGGCGTTGCAACCGGTTTTGACTCGATTTGGGGCGAGGCCGGGGTTTGCAATGAGGTTTATGTACTACACCCCATATATCTACGTCGCCATATTGCTTTCGTTTGTC
>JAPLUN010000468.1 GCA_026397715.1 Verrucomicrobiota bacterium | reverse complement strand
ATTCAGGATCGTGACTCCTGAGCCCAGGGACGGTCTGCTGGTGTCTGCTCCCATTCCGAGTCCTTGGCCATCGCTACCGCGACGGCTCTACCTCTTCAAGGATGGGGAAATATAGAGACAAGCCCAGGGTCAGCCGAGCCTGAGCGAGGCGACCCTGGGTTCTGCACATACCCTCCGGGAAGCAAACCCATCACCCCGCTACATCCCACGCCCACCAGCAGCGTCTGCAATTCGCTTCGCCGCACGACCTCCCACCACTTCCAAATACCAACCAATCGTCTTGCTTGCGCACCACGAAACTACTCACCAAAAACCCCACTGCTGCGTCTTCATCACATACAGCCCCAGCGCCAGATTCCCGACCGCGTGCATGAACACACACGCCCCCAGGCTCTTCGTGCGCACCGCCACAAAATAAACCAGCGCTCCCCACACGAACGCTCCCAGATAGTCCTCAGTGCTGTGAATCAGCATCACCGCCAGCGTCACAATCCAAAACACCTTCCACCGGTGAGTGCCAAATGGTGTCTGGCTGTCGTAGAAATTGAATCGGACCTCAAATCATGCTACCGATAACGATCACCAATCATAATGCTTATTGCTCTCATCGACCGTCTTTTCTTCGTTCCATTCCTTGCCGCCGCGTGTTTCACAGTGACGGCTCAGGCCCAGCGTGAAGGCTCGCCGCTTGATCATTTGCCAGCGAATTTGAAACAACTGACCTCGTGGGGAGAGCGGCCTGATTTTCGTCAGGACGGGCAGCGTATTCTGTTTCTCTCGAAGGTCTTCGGTGATGTTTATGAATATGAGATTGCCACGGGTCGCATCACGCCATGCACGGATCACTTCAAGCATCATGGGTTCACTCGCGCCCTCTACCTCAGCAATGGGGATGTGTTGTTGAGCGGACCCGTTTCCAGCTTTGATCGCACCGACAAGGAAGCGCGCCAAAAGGCGCGCAGCTCCTCCTGCCTAAGCGTGCTCGACAAGAGCTTCACGAAGCCGCCGGTGCCGCTCAATGAGCACTGCGATGAAGGCCCGGCGGTGTCTCGGCATCGGCTGCGCCTTGCCTGGACGCATGGCCTGCAGGATCGCATCTCCACAGCAGATCTGGACTATGAAAACGGCGTGCCAAAGCTCGTGAACAAGCGTCAGGTCCTGCAAGTGAGCGACTTCCCTGAGGGCAGACGCCCACAACGCTGGTTTGAGACACAGAACTTTGTGCCGCCTCATGACAAGCAACTGACGGTGACCGTTTACGAGGTGAACGGCAGTGCCAATAGTGAGGCCTTCCTGTTCGACCTCGATAGCGGTGCGCTGACGAATCTCTCCCACTCGCCCGATCACTATGAAGAGATCGAGGGCATTTTTCCCGATGGCAAACACACGCTGGTGGAGCGGGCGGAGCATCATGGCAATCACTGGCCGCTGATTGATGCCTGGAAGCTGGCGCTCGATGGCTCTGGCAAAGCCGAGCGCCTCACCTTCTTCACGGATTTCAAAGGCTACAAAGCGGGTGAGCCGGTCGTCAGTGAAGATGGCAAGCACCTAGCCTTCACTCTTGGAAAAAGCGGCATGGAGGCCGGTCAGGGTTTCGGGCTTTTCTTGATGAAGTTAGGCAAGTAGCGACAACCTTTCATTCTCAAGGATCGCAACATGAACCGACGCCATTTTCTCAAAACAACCTCCTTCACGGGCGCGGGTCTGCTCGGTGCCTCGAGGGGCGCAGTGCAGGCGGCGTCACTGGGGTCGGCGGATGCCTTTCATTTCGGCGCGGTCTATTTTCGGGGGCAAAACAACCCGTCGCGTGAAGATTGGGAACGCGATCACCGATTGGCGGCGGAGGATGGGCACAGCTTGTTTCGGCATTGGGTGCCGTGGAATGTGGTCGAGGTTTCGCCGGGTAAGTTTGTGTGGGATGACTATGCGACGATGCTCGATCTGGCGGCGAGGAACGGCATCCGCGTCGTGCTCGCGGAGATGCTCGTGGATTTTCCTGAGTGGCTCATCGCGGCGCATCCCGAGGCGCGGATCGAGCTTTCCTCAGGTCAAAAACGCCAAAGTGAAATGCACATCAGCAGCGTGAACGGCGGGCACCATGCCCTTTGCCTGAACCACCCTGCCGTTAGCGAGGCGGCAGAGCGTTTTTTGACGGCGATGGCGAGTCGTTTTCGCGGGCATCCAGCACTGCTCGGTTACGACATTTGGAACGAATGCACGCAATACGTTGCTGAGCGCCTGTGCTTCTGCGCAGCCTGTCAGCAGGCCTTTCGCGGCTGGGTCAAGGAGACGCACGGCGACATCGCCGTGGTGGCGAAACGCTGGCATCGGCCCAGTCTCACCGTCTTTGATCAGATCGAGCTGCCACGTGCGCCGGTCCTGTTTCCCGACTTCCTCGATAGCATCCGCTGGCGCAACGACGATGCGCAGCACTGGATGCGTTGGCGGCGCGACGTGCTCAAGAAAGCCGACCCCGACGCTCAAACCATCGCCCATGGAAACGCGAAGACCCATGCCGATGCCAGCGTATGCGTGGGAGATGATTTTCGCGCGGCGGAGAACTGCGAGGTCTTTGGTTACACGCATTATTTCGGCAATGGCCATCCCGTGCTCCTCTCCAGCGATCTCATTCGCGGTGCCTCGCTGGGCAAGCCCTTCTGGCGGGCCGAGGCCATCGGTGGCCCACAGTGGTTTCGCCGGAAAATCGGCGAGCCGCGTCCTGTCATGGATGAGCTCGACGATCCCGCCGCCATCCGACTCGATGCGCTAATCACCATGGCCACGGGAGCCACCGCGTATATGAATCCACGTTGGCGTTCGCTGCTCGACGGGCCGCTTTTTAATGCCTTCGGTTGGTATTCGGACGATGGCAGCCGCACCGCTAAGTCCGCTGAGATCAAACAGCTCGCCGCTTGGGTCGCGCAGCCTGATGTCGTTCCCCTTTGGAAAATGAAACCGGTGCGCGGAGACGTGGCCATCGTGCTCGTGGATGAAGCGCAGGACTGGTGCTACGCCATGCAGGGCGACACCAATGCCTACGCAGGCAGTGTGCGCGGCCTTCATCGAGGTTTTACCTCCGCTGGTCTAACCTGTGATTTCATCAAGCCGACGGCCGCCATGCTGCGGGCGCATCAGGCGGCTTACGTCCCTTTTCCCGTCGCCATGTCCGGGCAGACTCTGAGCGCTCTTGTGGCCTGGGTTGAGGCTGGCGGGCATCTCGTGCTCGAAGCCTGCGCGGGTTACTTCGACGAAGTCGCCCACAGCTTCCCGCAACAGCCGAATCGCGTCCTCGGCGACCTCTTTGGCCCCATCATCGAGCGAAGCAGTTTCGCGCTCGATCAGCATGAAGGCTTGAAGATCCAAACCCCAGCGGGCGAGCTTCCCTGCGCCCTCTACCGCCAAACCTTCCGCGCCACCGATGGCCTCGAAGTCCTCGGGCGCTTCAGCGACCACAGCCCCGCCATCGTCCGGTGCAAAGTCGGCACTGGTTCCATCACCCTGCTAGGTTCCAATCCCGGCTATGCCATGAACAAAGCAGCACCCTCGTCAGCAGTGCTCCATGCTTTGCTTCAAACAAAGGCCGAAGCCCAACCAACAGATGGTCACTGCATCATTCGCCATTTTGCCAGCGATTCAGCGCGTGCCACCTGGGTGCTGAACCCGACGTCAAAGGACCGTGAGATCACAGTGCGGGCACCTTCAGCCCCCATCGTCCTGCGTGGCCGTCTGCTGGCCTTCGAAGATGACACATCCTCCGCAAAACTCAGCGTCCCAGTCCGAGACACTACCGTTTTGTTGTTCAAAGTATGATTGAGTCGGTATCGCTGGCTAAAAAGATGCCAATCTTTTTATAGAGCGATCCAAATCAATCCATTGATAGACAATAGATTGAAGCTCACAATTTTAGAACCACTCGGCGCGTGCTTCACCCAGAACGTGCAGAAAAATCCCACCTTCACGCCACCTGCCGCGCATCCCTGAATTTTTATAAGCCAGGATCAATGGCTTATCCAAGCCCCATTCGCCCGCTCACCAAAAACCCCACTGCTGCGTCTTCATCACATACAGCCCCAGCGCCAGATTCCCCACCGCGTGCATGAACACACACGCCCCAAGGCTCTTCGTGCGCACCGCCACAAAATAAACCAGCGCTCCCCACACGAATGCTCCCAGATAGTCCTCAGTGCTGTGAATCAGCATCACCGCCAGCGTCACAATCCAAAACACCTTCCACCGGTGTGTGCCAAAAGGAACGCGCTCAAACCGCTCGTCCTCCGTCATCAGATAGCGCATCAAAAATCCACGCCAGAACAGCTCCTCCAAAAATGGCACCACCAGCACCATGCGCGCAAGGCGCATGCACACCACCACACCGAACCACAGCGGTGACCCCTTCGCGATCATCGGATCAAACCCCTCCTGGCGCTCCGCCAGTCCCAGCCACTTCCACCACGGTGCCGGTTCATGCCCCTGCTCGATCAAGTTCTCACGCAGCACCGACGGCGCCACCCACACGGCAATTCCAACCAGACCCAGGGTGAATGCCAGCCCCAGACCCCGCCACGGTTTGAACGTGTAGTGCCGCCGAAACCACACCAGCACCATCGCACAGATCACCGTTTGCAGCGGATAGGCCCAGTGCTCCGGCGCACGCACATGCCAGGGCAGTTCGGAATTTTCGATGCGAAACAATCCGGGCAAACCGTTCAGCAGCGTGAACAGCAGCAGGGGCAGCACATAGGCTGCAAGGGTGGAGGCGCGCAGGCGTGCAAGCATCAGGTCTGGGAAGTTTACGGCAGTGCCAGTTCCTTCGCGCGTCCGCTTTTTAGCAGCCACTTGGAGCAGCTCTTCAAATACATCCGGTTCCAGATGGAGAGCGTGCCCGCACCCGTTGCCATCAGAGCGACCACGCGGTTGGAAATGTACTCCATCATGTTGCTGAATCGGCCGGGATGATCCGCCTTGAGCTGCGTGCCGCGTTCATAAAAAGCCACGATGCGGCCATCGTAGAAATACTCGATCAACTCATGCCACGCCTCATGCCAGGCACGCTGGCGCTGCTCATAGCGGCCCAGTTCCTGCGCCAGCCGCTCCGGCGAATCGAGCAGCTTCTCACCATGCTTGGCAAACATCGCGCTCAGAGACTCCGCCGAGTCCAGCGCCAGAAACACCCCGGGCGAAAGCATCGGATCCACAAACCCAAACGCATCTCCCGCCGATACCCAGCCCGGACCCTGCGCGCGGTCTGAAATAAGCTGATAATTGGTGTAGGTGTAAACATCCGTAACGCGCTCCCGGTGGGCCGTCAGCGGTGAAAGCACCGGATCAGTCGCCAGCACTCGGTCCAGCCGTTCCTCACCATTCGCGCCAAACTCCGGCAGCGATTTCGGATTCATCACGATGCCGAAGCTCAGTTTGTCCGGCAGTGGAATCCGCCAGCTCCAGCCCCACGGGTGGTACATGATCGCGATCTGCCCCGGCTCATGCGGATGTTCAATGCCGGTGAAGTGAGCGAAGTGCGCCGTGTCCCGGCGCTGCCCGGTGGCCGCATGGATGCCCAGCAGCTTCGCCGAGGTTCGTGAGCGTCCGCTGCAGTCAATGATCAGATCCGGCTTCGCACCATTTGCGTATCCACCGGCCTCCAGTGCCGCCGCATCCAGCTCCAGCTCAGGTGTGCCGCCCGGATGCGCCACCAGTCCGGCACGATGCTTCACAAACTTCACGCCCAGCTCCTTGGCGTAATCCTTCAACACATCATCAAAACCGGGGCGCGGCACATTGTACGCATACGGTGGCAGGCGGCCCTCCACGGACCGGAAATTGAAATTCATCTTCGTGCCGAGGTGATGAATGAAGCTCGCACCCGGCTTGAACTGCGAGATCGCAGCCACACGGTCTTCAATGCCCATCCGTTGCAGGATCGCCACGATCGCGGGAATCAGCGACTCTCCCACCAGCAGCGCCGGACGTTTTTCATCATCATAGACCAGTGTTTGGATGCCTTGCCGCGCCAGCATCGCGGCGAGAGCGCTGCCTGCTGGTCCGGCTCCGAGAATGGCGATGCGGGGAGATTGGCTCATGAGTCAGTAGCGGCGGAGTTTGCCGCTGGCAGTCAGCGGCAGTTCGGAGACGAAAGTGTAGAACAGCGGGACTTTGTAGGCGGAGAGTCGCTCCTGGCAAAGTTTTCTCAACTCAATCGCCGCTGGCGGCGCCTCGGCGTTTTGCGGTATAATTTCTGCCGCAGGCATCGCTCCCAGCGCGGGATGGGCACGCCCTGACACCCGCGCGGCCTTGACCCCCGCATGGCTGCACAGAACCGCCTCCACCTCCTCAGGAAAGCATTTCAGGCCGCCCACATTGATCACGCTGCGCACCCGACCTCGCAGATAAAGACAGCCGTCCTCATCCATTTCGGCAATGTCTCCAGTCGCAAACCATCCATCTCGCAAAACACTGTCGCGCGGCTGCCACGGCGTCAGGTAAGCATCAAACACACCCGGCCCGCGCAGCATCAGTTCACCGTCATCCAGCTTCACCTCAAACGCAGGCAGTGGCTGGCCGATGGAAGTCGGCTTGTCTTTCGCATGCTGCAAATTCAGGATGGGCAGCCCGGCTTCAATGATGCCCATGCCCTGCGTGAGATGCAGCCCCGTTTTGCCGGAAAACAGCTCCGCCACTTCAGTCGTCAGCGCAAACGCCGTCGAAACCGCGAGCCGCAGCGCACCCAGGCTGGCGGCGTTCGGCAGGCCGGAAAGCATCGTGTAGTGATACGGCGATCCGTACATCACCGTCGCTCCATGCGCCCGCATCATCTCAATCATCACCTTGGGGTCGCTCGCCGGTGCGAGGATCGTGGTGGCTCCGTGATACAAATAAAGCACGATGGAGACTGCAAAGTGATGCGCCATCGGCAGCACCCACAGCACGCGATCCTGCGGCCCGATGCGCAATCCCTCGTTCGCCGCCGTGATGCGCGCCAGAAGCGTCTCATGCGAAATCACGATCCCCTTCGATGCCCCCGTGGTCCCGCTGCTGAAGCGGATGAAAGCCGGGGTCAAAGCCTCAAGCGCCGTTTCATCGAAAGCCGGCGGCACATCATGCACCACCGCTTCCACCCGCCACTCCTCCGCACTCTGGGCATGCACGATGGCATCCAGCGCCGTCGACCTGGCCAGTTGCACCCGCTCGCTGGCCGTCAGCTCGTTCGGGATCGGCACAAAGCACGCGTTCTGCTGCAAAATCGCCAGCGCCACAACAATGTAGTCCGCCCCGCTCGGCGCATTCAATCCAATGCGTGGCCGTTGGGTCTTGGGCCAGTTCGCGTCTTCATGCAAACGCCCCGCACACTCCTTCATGCGCGCCTCCAGTTCACCAAACGTGAGCTGCAGTTCCGGGCTGACCACGGCTGAATGCGTGGCGGTGCTGCGTGCAAAGATAAGATCGACGATGTTCACTTGGCGGGTTCCAGTTGTCTCAAAATGGCACACACCTGCTGCGCTAATCTTGCGGTGTCTTGTTCATGGGATGCGGCAGCAATGCCAGCGGCCTGCCCGGTCGCCAGGGCCGTGCCCATGACCCGCGTGCTCGCCTGCGCCCGATGCGTCGATGAAATGCAGCGTCCGGCCATAAACACGTTCTTCAAATCGCGCGCACGCAGCGCCCCGAGTGGAATGCCACAGGCCTTAGGCTCCTTCGGATACAGCAGTCGCGGACCCCTCGCCGTTTCCCTCAGCTCCATGGGCCACGTTGCATTCGCAACCGCATGCGCATCGCTTCGGCTTTCCAGGATGTCATCCTCCGTCAAAATGACTTCGCCAATCCATCTCCGGCTTTCTCGGATGCCTGCACGCACGGGCAGCGTCGTGATCCGCGCTTGGCTAAAACCCTCCAGGTTCGCCTTCAAATGCTCCATGATTGCAAAAGTCACTTCACGTCCCAGCATCTCGATCTCCGTCAAGCTGCGCGCATCCGTCGCATCAAACGAATCACCGGGCAGATCAACCGTCAGGAACGCTTCATTCAAAGCAGCGCTGGCACGGAAATGCGCACCCGCAGCCTCAGCCGGAAGCTTTTGCTCCTGAATCGCCCGCACCAGGCATCCGGCGATTTTCAATGGCCCATCGCCACTGAGGACGGCAGAATCCACATCACCGAGACCCACAATATAGGCCGGACGCTGCAGCTCATGCTCCGGCGTTTGATCCCAGGGGTGGTTGGCAAACGCCGCCACCACCGCATCCCCGCTCGCATCCACCAGAGTTCTCGGCCTAACCTTCCAGGTCGTGCCACGGCATTGCAGCGTCATTTCAGCAACTCGCTTTTCATCGAGTGCACATCCAACGACTTCTGTATGCAGCAATACCTGCAGGTTGGGTTCTTTTCTGCACCATTGGTCATAAAACAGAGCCAGACGCTGCGGCTGATGCATCAGCACGTCGACCTTTCCCATTCGTAGAGGGCCGTGGCCGATGCCTTGCGTTAGAAGTTCACGTTCCAGCTCCTGCGGGATGCCCGGATTGGCCACGCACGGAGGGGCATCCGCTGTAGGCGGCAGGTCATAAAGACCGCAGAACGAATGCACCAGCGAAGCTGTGCCCGCGCCTCCCAAATAGCCGTGCCGTTCCACCAGAAGCGTCTTCGCGCCCTGACGCGCTGCGGCCAGCGCCGCTGCCACGCCTGCGCTGCCTCCACCGATGATGAGAACGTCGGGATTCATGGCCACATCATTCACCGAGAAGATCAGAACGCCAGCGTTCACGCATCCGATCTCTTCACGGATATTCATGCCCTAAATTGTCATCCGTGATGATCTCCGCACCACCCCAGGCCGCCTCCATGGCCGGTCGGAGGCACCAGTGCCACATGTTACCGGGGACGGGGAGGGCTTCATTCTTGAGGAAGTCGAGCACGCCTTCGATCTGATCTGCCGCGATGACGTGCTGACCATCGATATGGTAAGCCGAGATAACTTTCTGCCACTGTTCGCGATTTGGCTCCAGCGGTGCATTGCTGGCCAGGCAGTGGTTCATGACCATCATCGTATGTGGAAACACCTCCATGCCGGTGCGTGCAGCACGAGGTGACTCGGTGCAGTTCCAGAAGGCTATACCGTCGGGTCCGAGGTGGGCTTTGACCTCAGCCAAAAATTCGCGGGAGAGCAGGGCGGAGGCGAATTCACGCCAGTGATGCGTGGTGTTCATCACGATGGCATCGAAACGCGCCTCCGGATGCTGCCGCAGCCAGCGCCGCCCGTCGTCGATGACCAGTTCCAGCTTCGGATTGGTCAGCAGACTGGCGACTTCGGGACGAGAGCGGATGAGATCGAGGTAGCCGTGGCTGAGTTCGATGGCGGTGACTTTTTTTACATGCGGATGATTGACCAGAATCTGCGTCCACGATCCGCTGGCGACACCGATGACGAGGACGTTTTCAATGCGATCCCGCACGGCGGAAAGGAAGTAGGGACGCACAAGCCAGGATTTCGGTTCCAGCTTCGTGCCGATCATTCCGTCGTACGCTCCGTTACCATAAACGGCACCACTGGTGTCCACCGTGATGACACCATGGCGTGATTCGATGGTCTGGGCGAAGTGCATGCCGTATTTGAAGTCATGCTTGTACTGCAGGCGCTCGTAGAATCCTTGGAAGGTGCCCAAAGCGACCGCAATGACGCAAAGCGGCTGCAAACGTTGCTGAAGAGGCAGTTTAAAACGACCAATGGATTCAGCCCAGAGCCACGAAACGAGCAGCAATGCCACGCTCAGCGTCTGCATGCTCATCCATTCCATGAACAAAAAACCGGTGAGCAGGCTGCCGGTTCCGGAGCCGATGATGTTGGCCAGATAGAGCCAGGACAAGCGGCTCCCGGTGTCTTGGTTGGGCGGAATCGCCGCCTGACAGAGCAGGGGGAAAGTGACCCCCAGCAACGTGCCCGCTGCGATCACGAGGTAGAACCCATATTCCCAATAAGCCTGCGTCGCCATGATGGCCGTGAGCGGCGCAATCATGAAAGCACCCACACTCGACAGAAGGACCCAGCGCCCAAACTTGAGTCGCAGGTCACGGGTTTGCTTCAGAGTCCGGGGACTGAGCAGAGAACCGAGCGCGAGACCGAGCAGGTAGCTGCCGAGCATATAGCCAAACACCGGGGCCTTGGAGGCGCTGGCAAAGTTGAAGACCCGTGACCAGATGATCTCCCAAGAGAGCGCCAGAAAGCCGGAAAATGCAGACCAAAGCAAGGCGGTGCGGAAAGTAATCTCGCATCCGGCATTGGTCACAGATGCTTTGGCATTGTCAGCAGACTCAGCAGCGGGTTTTCTCAAGACGAGCAGCACAATGAGAGCCGCGGCGGCGTTCAAACACGCAGCAATGCGCGTGGTGCCGCTCATGCCGAAGCTGCCGAGCAGCCAGTGTGCGGCGATGAAAGCTCCGAGCGCAGCACCGAGCGTGTTCACAAAGTAGAGGCGGCTCACGCTTTGGCCCACATGCGCCGTGTCGCGCACCTGGTGAGCCACCAGCAGCGGCAGCGTGGCCCCCATGAGCAGGGTGGGCAGAAACACGAGCAGGAAGACAAGCGCACCGGTGGTGAGGCCGTGTGACTGCACGGAAGTCAGCGCACCGACGGCATCAAACAACTTCAGCGAGATGAGGCCGTAGGCTCCCACACCGAGTTCTGCGAGGCCGAACAGCAGGACGAGTGGCGCTCGCGTCGATTTGGAAATCCAGCCGCCTGCAATGCTGCCGATGCCGAGTCCGGCGAGGAAGGCCGCCACGACCATCGCCACGGATTCGACGTTGCTGCCGTAGATTGTCAGCAACGCACGCTGCCAGACAAGCTGGTAGATCAGCGCTGAAATGCCCGAGAGGATGAAAACGCCATGCAGGATGATGGCGTGGAGGCGGCGTGACATGTGATCACTCGAAGCCGTTGGCGCGCAGGAAGGTAAGGCTGTTGGGAATCTGTTCCAGAGAAGAGGGGGATTCGTCTTCGATGAAGTAATGCTGCACGCCATTCTTGCGGGCGGCGGCAAAGATGGCTTTCCAGTCCATCTGGCCGGTGCCGAGGGTGACATCGTTGGACACGTCGGTCTGGCCGGTGAGGAAGCCGGTGGCGACGCCTTTCTTCAAGTCCTTGAGATGCATGAGCTTCCAGCGGCCGCTGTATTTTTCCAGCAGCTTCACAGGATCCTGGCCAGGGAACACAATCCACAGGATGTCCATCTGCATGGAGACAAACTCGGGCTTGGTTTCCTTCAGGAAGAGATCGAGCAGCGTGCCATCACCGTAGGGCTCGAATTCGAAGCCGTGGGCGTGGTAGAACATCGTGATTCCTTCCTTTGCCAAAGCCTCACCGGCTTTGTTGAAAACGGCGATGGCATCGCGGCACTCGGCTTCATCAAAGCTGCCCTTGTGGTCGATCCAGGCGCAGCCTGCATACTTGAGGCCAAGGGTTTTCGCGTCCTTCACCACGTTGTCGAGATCGTTCTTGTAACGTGCGTAAGGGAAGTGGCTGCTGACGGCCTTCAGTCCGCGTTGTTCGAGCTCAGCTTTGAACTGCTCCGCATTGAGATTGTAGGTGCCTGCAAGTTCGACCTCCTTGATTCCAAACTCCTTCACGCGGTCAAGCGTCCATGGTACACCCCGCAGGGTAAACTGGCTGCGCAGACTGTAGAGCTGCAGACCGGCAGCGTTCGGAGCGTCGGCGGCGAAAACTTGAGCCGTGAGCGCAAGGGCGAGGATAAGGGACGTGAATTTCATAAATGGAGAGGAGGATTCTTGAGGAATGACGGTGAAAATGTCACGCACGAACTTTAAACCCGCCGAATGGCAGCCGCGAAGGCTCCATCCGTTTGATCGTCCGGCGGGAAGCTGTGGCGGAGTTTGATGGGTTCGTAACCTGATGTGGCTTCGAGGACGCTGGCGACGAGCAGTTCGTTTTCAGCAGGCTCGATGCTGCACGTGCTATAAACAAGGATGCCGCCCGGTTTGAGGACGCGGAGGCAGTTTTTGAGCAGTTGCGTCTGGGTTTCCACCTGCGCGGTGATGTCTTCAGGCGTTAAACGCCAGCGTACATCGACCCGGCGGCGCATGACGCCGGTGTTGGAGCAGGGGACGTCGAGCAGGATGCGGTCAAATCCGGCCTTGGCAAAGTCGGGGATCTGCGGATCCGCCCAATCATGCTGCTCAATCTGGGTGTTGGCGACGTGGAGGCGGTGCAGATTTCCCTCCAGACGGCGCAGGCGGCCCGGGGCGACATCGCAGGCGATGATTTCGCCGGTATTTTCCATGAGCTGGGCCAGCAGGGCGGTCTTGCCACCCGGTGCGGCGCAGGCATCCAGCACGCGCTGGCCCTGCTGTGGGGCCAGCAGGCGTGGGGCGATGGCGGTGCTGGGATCCTGCATGTACACTCTGCCCACGCTCAAATCTTCACGCGGCAAGTGGTCGCAGATGATGAAGTCTTCCGATGTTTCGGTCATCTGCGGGTAGAGGCGGTTGATGCGGGCGCAGATTGGGGCGGGGACCTGATTCCACTCGCAGAGGGCGGTCGTTTTGGCTTCGCCGAAGAGACCGAGCCAGTGCTCGATGAGCCATTTCGGGTGCGAGGTGCGTGACGCAGGACGGCATTGATCAGGCTCCGTGCGCGGCCGGTGGCGGCCACGGTTTCATTCACGGCGGCGTATTCTGAAACCTTGAGAATCAACACCTGACACAGACCGATGCGCAGGCCCCAGCGGCTGCGGTGGTCGAGGTGCTTGTCCTCGGTGATCACGGCGATCCAGTGATCCAGCAGGGAAAGATTGCGCAGGGTGGTGAGGACAATGTCACGCAAAAAGGCGGCGTCGGGCAGGCTAAGGAAGTTGTCGCGCTGGATGTGATCCATCAGATCGGCGGCAAAACGCTCTCCGCCGGACCACTCCCCAAAACATCCAGTGCCATTCCTCGAATGGGGACGGCGGGCGGGCGGGAAGAGGAAGGCGGGCGTGGTTGACTCATGGGCTTTACGACTAAGGCGGTGTGGCGCTGGACACAAGCCGCCCTTTGTCTGCGGTGGGAGGAATGATTGACAAACTTCCCGCCCCCGCCTTTATAGATGGCCCCCCGCCTTTTTCACCCGCCCAACCACACCTGACCATGGATTTTATCGCCAAGAACATCGCCGAAGTAGCTCCTTCAATGACCCTGTCTATCACCAGCCAGGCGAAGGCGTTGAAGAAGCAGGGAGTGGACGTGCTGAACTTTGGAGCCGGTGAACCCGACTTCGACACGCCTGCACCGATCATCGCCGCCGCCATCGAAGCCCTGAATTCCGGCAAAACCCGCTACACTGAAAGCGCCGGCATCCTCGAACTGCGTGAAGCCATCGCTGCAAAGCTGCTGGTGGACAACAACGTGCAGTATGAAGCCTCCCAGATCAGCGTGAACTGCGGTGCCAAGCATTCCTGCTACAACGCCATTCTTGCCTGTGTGAATCCAGGTGACGAAGTGATCATTCCTGCTCCTTACTGGACCAGCTACCCTGAAATGGTGCGTATCGTCGGCGGCATTCCGGTGATCGTCGAAACGAAGCGCGAAAACGGCTGGAAGCTCACTCCGGATGAGTTCGAGGACGCCATGTCTCCGATGACGAAGATGATCATCCTGAATACCCCCGGCAACCCGACCGGCTCCATCTACAGCCGCGAAGAACTCACCGCACTGGCCGAGATCGCCGTGGGTGAAGGCATCGTCATTCTGTCCGACGAAATCTATGAAAAGCTGGTCTACGGCGGCAATGAGCACATCAGCATCGCCTCCCTGAGCAAGGACATCTACGACCACACCATCACCATCAACGGCTTCTCCAAGGCCTATGCGATGACCGGCTGTCGTCTGGGTTACACCGCCGCTCCGAAGAAGATCGCTGAATCTATCGACACCATCCAGAGCCACACCACCAGTAATCCGACCAGTTTTGCCCAATACGGCGCGCTCGCCGCACTGCAGATGGATCAGCAGATCGTCAGCGACATGCGTGATGAGTTCGACGTGCGCCGTCAGTATATGCTCGGCCGCCTGAACAACATCAAGAACGTCCGTGTGGTCGAGCCAATGGGTGCCTTCTACTTCTTGGTGGATATCGAACCGACGCAGATCAAGAGCGTTAACTTCTGTGAAAAGCTGCTCAGCAAGCAGAAGGTTGCCATCGTTCCCGGCGTCGCCTTCGGTGCCGAGCACACCGTGCGTTTCAGCTACGCCACCGGTCTGGACGTGATCAACGCCGGCATGGACCGCTTCGAAGAGTTCTGCAATCAGCACTAATCCCGCACCGTTGACACAAACGGCCAGCCTCGTCATCAACTGCTAACCTCCAAACATCATGGGCATCTATAACAACATCGTCGAAACCGTCGGCAAAACACCGCTGGTGAAGCTCAACAAAGTCACCGCCGGCCTCAACGCCACGATCGCTTTGAAGTGTGAATTCTTCAATCCGCTCGGCAGCGTGAAGGATCGTATCGGTGCCGCCATGATCGAGGACGCAGAGAAGCGTGGGATTTTGAATGCTGACAGCGTCATCGTGGAGCCCACCAGTGGCAACACCGGCATCGCCCTGGCGTTTGTCGCGGCAGCGAAGGGCTACAAGATCATCCTGACGATGCCTGAAACGATGTCGCTCGAACGCCGCACGCTGCTTGCGCTGTTGGGTGCCGACCTCGTGCTCACGCCTGGTGCGCAGGGCATGAAGGGTGCCATCGCCAAGGCCACCGAACTCGTCGCCTCCACGCCGAACGCCTGGATGCCACAGCAGTTTGAAAATCCCGCCAATCCTGCCATCCACTCGAAAACCACCGCTGAAGAGCTTTGGGCCGACACCGATGGCAAGATCGACATCCTCGTCGCCGCCGTCGGCACGGGTGGCACGATCACGGGTGTGACCGAAGTCCTCAAACCTCGCAAGCCAAGCTTCCAGGCCATCGCCGTCGAGCCTGATGCTTCCCCGGTCATCAATCAGACCCTCGCCGGCCAGCCCGTGCAGCCCGGTCCGCACAAGATCCAGGGCACCGGTGCTGGATTCGTTCCTACCAACCTTCACCTCAAAGACAGCGCCGGAAACGCGCAGATCACCGAGTGTATCAAGGTCAGCAATGACGAAGCCTTCGCCATGGCCCGTCGCCTGGCCAAGGAAGAAGGCATCCTCGTCGGCATCAGCACCGGTGCCAACGTGGTCGCTGCCATCGAAGTCGCCAAGCGTCCTGAAAACGCCGGCAAGCTGATCGTCACCGTCGCTTGCTCCACCGGCGAGCGTTACCTTTCCACCGCGCTGGCCGACGAAGCCCGTGCCAAAGTGGGAGCGTAAGCCACGCAATGACGAAGGGATTCGGAATGCCAGCGCACCTTGACGGGTGACGGGCTTCTTTTCCCTTCGTTATCTCTCTGACCCAGCCGTTCACCGCCTCTAAAACCACCCTTTATGTCCCAACTCGATTCCACCTCCCAAGAACTCCCCGCCACAGGCATGGAAAAGTTTCTGGAGGACAACCTTCGCAAGCTCGTCTGGCTTTTCATCATCGTGGTGGCCGCGATCATCGCCTTCGGCGTGATCAAACATCAAAACAACCTCAAGGCCAATGAGGCTGCTGAAGCCTTCACAGGGGCCAAAACGGTGGAAGATTGCGATCTCGTCATCTCGCGTTATCCCGGCTCCAATGCCGCTGCCAATGCGTTGCTGCTCAAAGCGGATCTGCTCTGGGACCAGAACAAGAAATCCTCTGCAGTGGAAGCGCTCAAGGAATTCACCACCAAGGACACCAGCAACCCGCTGGCTGTTTTTGCGCTGCTCGGCCTCGGCTCCAAACTCGATGCCATGGGCGAAAGCAAAGAAGCCCAGGCTGTGTTTGAACGCATCACCAACGAATTCTCCACCAGCGAGGCTGCCCCAATGGCGCAGGTGCGTCTGGGAGACCTGCTCTGGGCTCAGGGCAAGGCCGATGAAGCCAAAAAGGTCTATGAAGACCTTGCTGTGAAGTTCCCAGACATGGCGGAATTTCAGACCATCAGTCAAGCCCGTCTCGACTGGATCGCCGCTACCTTGCCGACCAAGGAAGTTGATGCACCCCCAGCGCCGAAAGTGGAGCCCAAACCTGCCGCAGCTGTTCCCGGCATGCCCAGCCTCAAATTGAATGCGGCGAATAGCGGCATCGGTGCCACTATTGCTCCTGCGGGAGCACCTGTGATGGTTACGCCTGCAGCAGCACCCACTGCTCCAGCTCCAGCCGCGACTGCGCCAGTTGCTCCTGCGCCTGCAGTGACCATGCCAGCTGTACCAGCTCCTGCGCCTGCAGTGACCACGCCAGCTGTACCAGCTCCTGCGCCTGCTGCGACCACGCCAGCTACTCCTCCAGCACCTGCGCCTGCTGCAGCCCCTACGGCTCCTGCTTCGCCGCCGCCAGTTGCACCTCCTGCTGCCGCAGTGCCTGCACCTGCGCCGCAGCCTGCTCCTGCTCCGAAGCCTTAAATTGAAACGGCGGACATTTTGTCCGCCGTCTATTGGCCATCTATTAGACCGACGGACTGAGGTGTCCGTCGTTCGTTTATGCCAGCCACTCCGCAATCGCTGCGATCACTTCATTGCGCTGCGATTCCGAGAGTTCGCCATAGGTCGGAATGCTGAGCACTTCATTTGCCACGCGATGGGAAACTTCGCAGCCTGAGAGCGAGGAGGCAGGGAGATCGGCAAAGCACTTTTGCTGGTCGAGCGTGACGGGGTAATAGATGTCACAACCAATCTTTTTGGCCACAAGATGGTCGCGCAGCGCATCACGCTGGCCGCCTAAAACACGGATGGTGAACTGGTTCCAGATGTGCTCGTTGTGGGCGTAGCTGACGGGAAGCACGATCTTGGCGTTTTGCGCGGTCAGCCAGGTGTCCTGGGTGCTGACACACTTGCAGTGCGCGGGATCTGCCTGAACCACGCCTGGGAGTTTTGACAATGCCTCAATGTAGTGCGCGGCATTGCGTTGGCGGTCTGCGGTGTATTGCGCGTAGCGCTTCACTTTCACACTCAGCAGGGCGCATTGCAGGGTGTCCATGCGGAAATTGCCGCCGACGTAGTGATGGTAGTATTTGGGCTTGCCACCGTGCACACGCAGCACACGGGCATACTCGGCCAGTTCATCGTCATTCGTCACCAGCATACCGCCGTCGCCAAAGCCACCGAGGTTCTTGCTGGGGAAGAAACTGTAGGTGCCAAAGTCGCCCATCGTGCCGCTGCTGATACCGCGGTACCTGGCTCCGATGGACTGCGCAGCATCCTCGATCACCTTGAGGCCATGCTCCTTGGCCAAAGCGAGGATGGGATTCATGTCTGCACACTGGCCGAAGAGGTGGACAGGGATGATCGCCCGGGTCTTTTCCGTGATCTTTTTCCTCGCATCGTTCACGTCCATGTTGAAGCAGATCGGACAGACGTCGGTGAACACTGGCACGGCACCGAGCCGCGATACAGCTCCGGCTGTAGCGAAGAAGGTGAACGCAGGGCACAGAACTTCATCACCCGCCTTGATGTCTAGCGCCATGAGAGCCAGCAGCAGGGCATCGGTGCCGGAGGAGACTGACAGCGCATGCTTCACACCCACCATTGCCGAGATTTCTTTTTCAAAGGTCTCCAATTCAGGCCCCATGATGAACCTGCCATGATGCAGCACCTGCGTGAAGGCGGCCTGGAGTTCGGATTCGAGGGGCAGGTTCTGGGCGTTGACGTCGAGAAGTGGGACGGGCATGGGAAGAAAAAAGGACGAAGGTCGAATGATGAATGACGAATGGGGGGCGTGCCAGCGATTCCTTAGTCCGTTAGTTTTGGCCAGCCGCCCACGACCTCTTGAGAGTGGACCATTGCCTGGATTTTTTCTCGTGCTTCGAGTCTGATTCGACCTGGTGGGACCTGTTTGTCTTGAAGCAAGTTGGATCCAAGGATTTTCACCTTCCTCCGCATTCAGACCCAACGGATGAGCATCCCTACGGCGAGACTGGTGGCATTGGCAGCGAGGGACGTGAGCCATGGTCGCGGCACACGCCAATAGCGGCCCCACAGGCCCTCCATTCCGAAGGCGAAACCTTCCGCCACGATCAACATCGCGACGTAGGGCATGGTTTCCCATGGCAGGCAGAACCAGATGATCGGGTGTGTGATCGTGCTCGCGCCGAAGGCATACGTCGCTCGTTTGAACAAGGGCAGCGAGCGCGCGGAGCGCAGATAAATGGGCACCTCGATCAACTGGGTGAGCAGAAAAGCACCGGACCAGTCATTCAGGCTCATGCGGCGGCCTCCAGTCGTGCTGGCCGCTCTACAAAGAGCCAGGTGGCGGCGATCAATTCCAGATAGCCATGAAACAGGGCCATGCGGAGGTAGTTTTCCCGAGCCGCCGTCAGATCAAACGCCGCCCACAGCGCAATGCCGAGCGACAAGAGTATGACGATTGCCATCAGCGGCGTGCCGACATCTGCCACGAGGGCGCGTGCGCTGGCGCGGAATGTGCGCGGAGTTTCCTGCGGCCGATCATCCTCCGGGATCAGGCGCAGCCAGACGCCGTAGTGGACGGATTGCGCGAAGGCAAACAGCAGCACCAGCCTGAGCGCCCACGGCTCGGCGATGCCTGGCGCCAGAAACGAGAGGTGATAACTTGGCCCCAGGCCCGCAGGCTGCCAGGCGAAGCCACGAGCCCAAGGTTCCAGCCATCCCATCACCAGCAGGATGGAGGCGGTGAGAAACAGCAAAGGCACCACGGCTTGCTGCTTTTGGCCGGAGCGCGGCCGCCAGCACCACCAGAGCATGACGGCGATGAAATTATGCGCATGCGCAAAGACAAGGGCCGCCACGTCTCCCATGACCCAGACTACCGCCATGAGGGCAGCGATGGAAATCAGAGCGATCATTTTACGAGACCATGCTCCGCGTGCGAGCAAGGCCATCGCCGCGCATGCGGTCAATCCCCCGGCCATGCTGAAACGGGACGTCCCGGCCAGAAGCAAAGGAATGCCCACTGGCAGCCAAAGAACGAGACGCCGGTGCAAGCCCGGACGCAGCACGAGGTAACGCACATCTGCCACCAGGTGCGGCACTCCCAGTATTACCGGCCCCAGAGCCAGCAGCCAGAAAGGAGATAGCAAAGTGGCCGCCAAGGAGAAACACACCACGGCACAACCGGCGGCCATCACACGTAGCTCACGCCGGCGCACCAAGGGCTTTGCCAGCGGGCCGAGCAGCTTCAGCAGCAGCCAGCGCAGGCGGTCCAGCGGTGTCAGGATCGCTGCCGCGCCGGCACGGAACTGGGGAGCTAGATTCATGAGAATGAGAATTGACGCTTCTCTCGCTGGCCGTCATGATTCTGTCCGTTATGAACATCAAGCGCTATCTTTTTCCTATGGTGGGCTGCTTCCTTTTGATTGCGGACATTCCCCCTGGTGGCCCTGGCTGTGTGATGAACAAACCAGGACGAGTGGCCGATGCGATTGCGGCGGCCAAATTGCCGAAGGCCTGATCAGATCAAGACGTGGCAGGCGTCTTGCATGGAGACTGGCAAAGGGCAACCCACCACCGTGCAACCGGCGGATGCAGCCCGCTGGTTAATCGGCCCACCTATTTGGGGGATGCTTTCGCGCGAATGAGCATTGACGCTTCATTCGCGGGTCGTCATTATTCTGCCCTCATGAGTATCAAGCGTCATCTTTTTCCTGTTGTCGGTTCCCTCATCTTGTTGGCGGACATTCCGCCTCCCGGTCCATCGAATCCCACGACACCGCCTGCTCCCCCCTCCAGCCCGGGGTGCACTATGAGCAAAACGGGACGCATGGCCGAGGCGATTGCGGCAGCGAAGCTGCCCAAGGCTTGATCACATCCGCTCGGTCGTCTGAATGCCCAGCAGGCCGAGGCCGGTCTTGAGCACGCGGCTGGTGGCTTCGCAAAGCGTCAGGCGTGTGTTGCGGGCCGTGCCTTCGGAGCGGAGGACGTGGCAGGCTTCGTAGAAGCTGTGGTAGGTGTCCGCTAGTTCGTAGAGGTAATTGGCCAGCAAGTTTGGACGATGGTCATCGAGGATGTCGTGGGCGTTTTCGGCGAACTGGGCCAGCTTCATCGCGAGAACGCGCTCGGCGGGCTCGGTGATGGCGAGATCATCGGTGAGTGTGACTTCACCATCGAGCTTGCGGAAGATGCTGCGGGTGCGCACGTAGGCGTTGATGAGGTAGGGCGCGGTGTTGCCTTGCAGGCTCAGCATTTTGTCCCAACTGAACTTGTAGTCGGTGAGACGGTTCTGGCTGAGCTCAGCGTATTTCACGGAGCCGTTGCCGATGATGCGGGCGATCTCGTCTTTTTCGTCGGCGCTGAGTCCTTGCTCTTTTTCATCGGCGGCGGTGCGGGCACGTTCGATGGCCTCGTCGATGACTTCGAGCAGGCCCACGGTCTCGCCGCTGCGGGTTTTGAACATCTTGCCGTCCGGGCCCAAGATGCTGCCGAAGGCGATGTGGATCATCTTGGTGGTGATGCCACGACGCTGTGCGGCGGCGAAGACCTGGCGGAAGTGCAGCTGCTGGGGTGCGCCGACAACGTACCAGATTTCGTCTGCCTGCCATTCCTTCACGCGGTAGTCGATGGTGGCGAGGTCGGTGGTGGCGTAGAGGTAGCCGCCGTCGCCTTTGCGGATGATGCAGGGGGCGGGCTTCCATTCGTCCTTGTCGCGAATCAGGAAGGGGTCGTTCTCGGGCTTCACGCTGCCGTCGCTGAAGACTACGGTGGCACCTTCGCTGATCGTGGCGATGCCTTGATTGAGCATCTCCGCCACCAGCGGGGCCAGGGCGTCATTGTAGAAGCTCTCGCCCAAGTAGTGGTCGAACTTGATGTCGAGCGCACCGTAAACTTTTTCGAGTTGCTCCAAGGTGAGGCGCACGCATTCCTTCCAGATGCCGAGGTTTTCGGCATCGCCCTGCTGCAGCTTCACGAGTTCGCCTTTGCAGATTTCGAGCACGGCTTCGTCCGCATTTGCGGCGGCGTTCACGGCTTTGTAAACGCTGACGAGTTCATGAATCGGGTCCGCCTTGAGCTTGGATTGATCGAGCTGCGTCTTCCAGCCGTGGATGATCATGCCGAACTGTGTGCCCCAGTCGCCGACGTGATTGTCGGTGATGACCTTGTGGCCGATGAAGCGGGCCACGCGGGCCAGAGAATCGCCGATGAAGGTGCTGCGGATGTGGCCCACATGCATGGGTTTGGCGATGTTGGGAGCGGAGAAATCGACCACGATGGTCTTGGCCTTTTCCACCTGCGGCACGCCGACGTGGTCATCTTTGACAATGACGGAGAGCCTCTGGGCCAGCGCGGCAGGGCTGAGCGTGAGGTTCAGAAAGCCCGGGCCGTCCACGGTGATTTTTTCGCACAGGTCCTCAACCTGGAGCGCCGCCTTGATCTGTTCCGCGAGAGCACGTGGATTTGTCTTGAGCTGCTTGGCCAGGATCATCGCCGCATTGCTCTGGTAGTCTCCAAAGCGTGTGTCGGATGCAATGACGACGCCGGGGGTGAAACCTTCGGGCAGATCAATGCCGGCGGCGGTGAAGGCTGCCTGGAGACGGGACGTGAGGAGGGCGCGAAACATGGGTGGCCTGCCTCTTAGTATGAGGTGACGGGCAGTTCAATCACGAACACCGTTGATTGCCGGCCGGTCTAAAAACGATCATCTGGGTCTGAGACGCTCGTGAGCTTCTTGTCGTAGCACTCGTCCGCCTTCATCAGTTTGACCTTCTCCGCCAGTTTCTCAAAAGCCGACGAAGTGGATTTGGTCAGAACAATCACGCCATTCGGATCCGTGACCTGCACCACCCAGCCTTGATACTTGAAGCCAAACACAGCGCCTGTGGTGTCAAACTGAGTGGTGACACTGGGCAGCTTGTTTTCATACATCTGGCGGATGGGAAGGGACACCGGGAAATCCACCCGCTGCAGGACTTTGGCGACTTTCATGTCCACCGTGCTTTCGCCGAGAAGAATGAAACTCACCGTGTAGCCATCGTAAGCCTGAGTGGTCGAAGTATTGGTGAATTTGACACGCGGATTGATCACCTGCATCTCGTCGTCAAGGTCACCTCCTTCGGTTTTGGCTGGTCGGCCGATGATGACTTCGATTTTTACACCGCTGGCGAACGACACCTTGGGAGCCGCCGTGTTGATTTGCATTGGAGCAGCGGGCGTGATGGCGGGTACTGCTGGGGGAGGAGTGACTGGAGATCTGGCTGCCGTCAAGGCTGGAGCCGGAG
>JAPLUN010000249.1 GCA_026397715.1 Verrucomicrobiota bacterium | reverse complement strand
GTTTGCGGAAGTTCATCGCGGGTGGTGATCTGCCTGTTTACTGACCGGCGACGGCGCGTGCGGCACGCTTGTACTGCACCGCGAGCAGGGCCATCAGGTGGGTCGTCGCAGCTTCCATTTCGGAGATCAGGCGGTTCACCTTGCCACGGAAGATGGCGTAGAACATCAGGGAGGGAATGCCGATGACGAGGCCCGAGGCCGTGCAAAGCAGCGCTTCGGACACCCCCTGGGCGAGGCCCAGTTGGTTCGAGCCGCCGACGCCCTTGCCGGAGATTTCATGGAAGGTGGTGATCATCCCCAGCGTCGTGCCGAGCAGGCCGAGCATGGGGGCGATGGCGCCGACGTCTCCCAGATAGGCGATGCGGGCCAGCAGCAGGCTGGACTGGCGGTTGCCCTCGGCCTCGGTGACTTCCTTGACCTCTTCAAAGCTCGCGGTCGGATTGCGCGTGGCAAAATCAAGGGTTTTCGAGGTGATGCGGGCGATGCACTCGTTGCGGCGGTTGCACACCGCCAGCAGCCCCAGATAGTCCTGCTTGCGAATCAGGGCATCCGCCGAATTCATGAAGGCATCGCTGACCACGGTGCCCTGCCGGACCGTGAAGGCGAACAGCACGATCATGAAGAACGCGATCATGGAGAGAATGATCAGCGGGTAGGCCATGACGCCGGTGCGCTTGACGAAGCCTTGGAAGGTCAGCACATCCCCATAGGGATTGTCTTCGGCGGCGGCCGTGGTCACGGTGGCGGCAGGAGCGGTGGGCGCAGGCTGCTGGGCCTGGGCTTTAAGGGTCATCGTGAAGACGAGTGCCACCAGCACAGCTAGGGCGAAGAAGATTTTTCGATGCATGAGGTGGCGACTGTAGACGTGTGCGCCAGCCTTGCAAGAGGCCGGTGGCTGGCTTTCCCGGCCCGGTCAGGCCAGCAATTCCCGCACCACTTTGCACTCGTTCACGCCTGTGAGGCGGAAATCCAGCCCGGCGTACTTGTAGGTGAACTTTTCGTGATCGAAGCCCAGGATGTTCAGAATCGTGGCATGCAGGTCATGCACATGCACCGGATTTTCCTGCGCAGCGAAGCCAAATTCGTCGGTGGAGCCATGCGTGTAGCCGCCCCGCACCCCGCCGCCTGCCAGCCACATGGTGAAGCCGTAGTGGTTGTGGTCGCGGCCGTGCTGCTTGCCCGCATTGGAGCCGGGCACCGGCAGTTCCACCGCCGGAGTGCGGCCAAATTCGCCGCCCCACATCATGAGGGTGTCATCCCAAAGCCCGCGCTGCTTCAGGTCGCTCATGAAAGCGGCAATCGCCCCGTCCGTCTGCTGGCCGAGCTTCCGGTGTTCGAGAATTTCGTCGTGATTGTCCCACGGCTGGCCCGCGCCGGTCCAGAGCTGGATGAAGCGCACCCCACGCTCCAGCAAACGCCGGGCGATCAGGCACTGGCGGCCGAAAGCGTGGTCGCCGTACATCTTCCGCATCGACTCCGGCTCCTTCATGATGTCGAAGGCGTCCGTGGCCTCCATCTGCATGCGGTAGGCCAGTTCATAGCTCTGCACACGGGCTTCGAGCTGCTGGTCGCGGTCCTGCTGCACCAGATTGCGCTGGTTCAATTCCTGCAGCAGGTCCAGCTGGCGGCGCTGCTGCTTCAGATCGAGCGAGCCGTTCTTGATGAATTCCACGAGCTTTTCGACCCGGGTGTCCTCCGTATTAATATAGGCCCCTTGGTAGGCGCTCGGCAGGAAGGCCGACTGCCAGTTCTTCGTGCGCCGTGTTGGCATGCCGCCGGGGCACATGGCGATGTAGCCAGGCAGGTTGTGATTTTCACTTCCCAGACCGTAGGTCACCCAGGAACCCATCGTCGGGCGGTTCAGCCGGCCTTCGCCGCTGTTCATCAGGCCGAGGGAAGGCTCATGGTTCGGCACGTCGGCGTGCATCGAGCGGATCACGCACATGTCATCCGCAAAGGCCCCGGTCTTTTCAAAGACCTCGCTCACCTCGAGACCGCACTCACCGCGTTTGGTGAATTTAAAAGGGGATTTGAAGCCTGCCCCGGTCGGGCGCTCCGTCTTGAGCACGTTCGGCAGGGGCTTGCCGTCGTATTTGTCCAGCATCGGCTTCGGGTCGAAGGTGTCCACGTGGGACGGCCCGCCGTTCATGAAGAAATGGACCACGCGCTTGGCCTTCGGCTCAAAGTGCGGACGTTTCACCGCCATCGGGTCCATTGTGGCTGCGGAAGCCTGCGAAGTGAACAAGGAGCCGGCCGCCATCGTGCCAAAGCCCATGCCGACGCGTTGCAGCAGTTCGCGGCGCGTCAAAAACGCATGCTCCAGATTCGGGGCATGATGTGAAAAGGAGGAATTCATGGGGGTATGAATGATACGTCTCGGCCAGCAGATGCTTTCGCATGATTCCTAGCACAGGAAAGCGCAAAAAAGGAGCGGAAGCTGCTGATCAAAAGTCGTCTTTTGTCCGTATCTTTTGTACCCCCAATGTCTCTGAATACACGCCAACTTACTTTGGCCGCTTTTGTCGTCGGCTCGTTTCCACTTTCCGCTGCTCCCGCTTGGAAGGACGCGGAGGTCGTTTTGAAGGCCAAATGCTACGAGTGCCACAACCCTAAAAAGACCAAAGGCGACGTCGATTTGCAGCAGTTTGCGGCGGACCCGCAGCTCACCAAGCATTTTGAAGTGTGGCTGAAAGTCAAAGACACCATCGAAAACGGCGACATGCCGCCGCCAAAGGCGCACCAGATGAGCGATCAGGAGCACGCGGCGCTCCTCGGCTGGGTGAATGGCGAACTCGACGCCCTCGCCGCCGCGCAGTCCGGCGATCCCGGTCCTGTGACCATGCGTCGTCTCACCAACGCCGAGTATGACTACACCATTCGCGACCTGACCCTTCACGACTACGGCTTCGCCAAGGAATTCCAGACCGACGGCGGTGGCGGTGAAGGTTTCAGCAACACGGGCGATGTGCTCTTCATGAGCCCTGCGGCGCTGGACAAATACTTCGGTGCCGCCCGCAAGGTGGCCGATCATGCCACGATCATGCCGGGCACAGGCATCGTTTTCAATCCTCAGCGCATCGGCCTGCGCGGATTTGAGCAGGTCAAAGCCCAGGCGCAGCAGGCCTTGTATGTCTGGTATCAGCAGAAAGCGGCTCCGCATTTGCCCCAGGATGGCGAGGATATGCGTGAGGCGGATTACATGGTCGCCTGCTGGAAGCACAAGCATTTCCAGACGCCGCTCGAACAGCTCGCCAAAGAAGGCGGTTTGAAGCTGCCCTTCCTGCAAAACTGGAACAATCTCGTGAATGCCACCGAACCGAAGTCGCGCTTCCTCGATCTCACCCGCGTTGCCTGGCGTGAACTGCCCGGCCCGGATGCCGCAAAGCCCGGCCTGGTGCCGCAGGCGGTGACTGACGGCGCCAAGGCGATCCAGACGCAGCTGCTCTCCTGGAACAATCCGAAGAAGGCAGGCAGTGGCATTCAGCGCCAGCAGCAGGACGCCGATGGCATTCGTCCCTACCAGATGAACATCGAGGTCAAAGGCAGGAAGCAGGCCTTCCTTTGCATCGGTGATGACGGCGACGGCAACAAAGGAGACATCGCGCTCATCACCAAGCTCGATGTGAAAACCACCAAGGGCCCCATGATCTACATGGACTGGCTCAACAAGCAGCTTGGTGAAGACAACAAAGCCCTCGGCGCGACTCCTCCTCCTGCAAATACAGAAGCTCTGAAGCAGCGCATCGCTGAACTCGAACGTGTGAAGAGCACCTTCGGCAAACATCCGCAGGGCCGCAAGATCGAGCCCGGGGTGCTCGCCATTGCCGCACCGCTTGTGGTCAATCTGCCGCTGCCGGAAAACGTCACCTGGATCCACGCCGAGGCTCGCCTTGATCTGGAAAATCCCGACATCAATGACGGCACCATTCAGTGGGATCTGAAAGCCGACAAACCACGGGATGTCACCAAGATCATGCCTGGCATTCTCACCGTCTGGAAAACGCAGACCGAGGCCGCACGCCGCACCATGGGTGATTTCCAGGTGATGAAACAGGCCTTCCCAGACATGTTTGAGCGCCGTCTTGAGGAAGTCGCCAGCAATCTCTACCGCCGCAAGCCCGGCATCACCGTTTATTACTTCAGCGACGATCAGCTCGGTCAGCTTCTCGGCCCCAAGGATCGCGACTATCTTGCGGCAATGAAGAAGGACTTTGGCTACACCGCCGTGCCGAATCTCAATGCGCAGCAGCAGAAGGAGTTCGACGGAGCCCTGCTTTGGCATCTGCAATATTTCGCAGGTCGCGCTTGGCGCAGGCCCGTCACACCGGAAGAAATCCAGAACCTGGACGCACTCTACTTTGAGGGCCGCAAAAAGGAGCTCGACCGCGAATCCGCAGCGCGTGAAGTCATCGTGCGCGTGCTCGTCTCGCCCTACTTCCTCTTCAAAGCCGAGACGCTGCCGGTGGCGAATAATGTTCCCGGTGATGCGAAGCTCAACGCCTTCGAACTCGCCTCCCGACTCAGCTATTTCCTCTGGGCCTCACAGCCCGACTGGGAACTGCGCAAGACCGCAGACGATGGCAGCCTCTTGAAGCCCGAAGTCCTCGCCGCACAGACCAAACGCATGCTGCGTGATCCGAAAGCGACCGCCCTCGCCAAGGAGTTCGCCGGCCAGTGGCTGAAGTTCAACGGCTTTGACGAGAAGAGCACCGTCGATGAGAAAAAGTATCCCGAGTTCACCACCGAACTCCGCAACGACATGCAGCGCGAGACCATTGAATTCTTCGCGCATCTGGTGCGCGATGACCGCAGCGTCGGAGACATCATCGGTGGCGACTATTCCTTCCTCAATGAGCGCCTCGCCAAATTCTACGGCGTTCCCGGTGTCACCGGCGGTGAGTTCCGTGAGGTCAAAGTCGGGCAGCAGCATCGCGGTGGTTTGCTTGGCATGGGCGCCATTTTGACCAAGACCTCGCGCCCCAATCGTACTAGCCCCGTGGTCCGCGGTGACTACCTCTATCAGGTCGTGCTCGGTTTCAGTTCACCACCGCCGCCGCCGAATGTGCCGAAGCTTCCCGACAGCGCTGTGAAGCCCGCCTCCTTGCGTGAAGCCCTTATGATTCACCGCACCGATGCCGCCTGCTCCGTCTGTCATGAACGAATCGATCCCCTCGGCTTCGCCCTCGAAAGCTTCGATCCCATCGGTCGCTTCCGCGTCGCGGATGAAACCGGCGGCAAGATCGACGACACCGGCGAGCTCAAAGACGGCACCAAGTTCCAGGGCCTCGCCGGCTTGCGCGACTACCTCAAAAAGAACGAAGCCAACATCAACGCACAGTTCTGCCGCAAGCTCCTCGGCTACGCCCTGGGCCGCCAGACGATGCCCAGCGACAAAGCGCTGCTCCTGCAGATGCAGGCCGCGCTCAAGCAGAACAACGGCAAGTTCTCCGCCGCCGTGCTCGACGTCGTCAACAGCCGCCAGTTCCTCAACCGTCGCAGCGAACCCGCCGTGGCCGCCAATCAATAAACAAACCGCCTTACCCCTATGAACCTTTCCCGTCGCAAATTTCTCCGTGGTACCGGTGTCGCCCTTGGGCTGCCTTGGTTTGAATCGATCAGCTCGTTCGGAGCCGAAGCGGTCAAAAACAACACCGCACCACGCCGTCTCGCCGTGTGCTTCACCGGCAACGGTGTCAATCCGCACCACTGGGGTGCCACGCAGGGCCCTGCTGGCATGGAGTTGATGAAGTCTCTCTCGCCGCTCGAGCCGCTGAAGAAACACATCAGCGTCTTCAAAGGGCTGTGGAATCCGACCACCGTGGAAGGTGAAGGCGGCCACTATCCGAAGATGAACGTGCTCTGCGGCCTCAAGGTGAAGAAGACCACCACCGACGTCGAAGTCGGCACCACGATGGATCAGCTCGTCGCCGCACAAACGGGCAAGTTCACACCCATGCCGAGCGTCGTGCTCGGCACCGAGCGCCCCAGCTACAGCACGGATTCCGGCTTCACCTCCATTTACTCCGCCTACATCTCTTGGAGCACCCCCACCACTCCGGCTCCGAAGGAAATCTTCCCGCAGCAGGCCTTCGACCAGCTCTTTGACGACGGCAGCAAGCGCAAGCGCGACAAGAGCATCCTCGACCTCGTGCTCGAAGACGCTGGTGCGCTGAAGCCCAAGCTCAGCCAGCGCGACAAGCAGAAGCTCGACGAATACCTCACCTCCGTGCGTGAGATCGAGCAGCGCGTGGCGCTGGCCGAAAAAATCAGCCAGGCTGAAACCAAAGGCACCGGCTGGCAGCCCACCGTGAAGGTGCCCACCATGCAGCGCCCCGGCGCCGGTATCCCCACCAGCGCGGAAGATCATCTGCGCATCATGTTCGACATCATGCTCCTCGCCTTCCAGATGGATCGCACCCGCGTGGCCACCTTCATGATGAACAACGACCTTTCCAATATGCGCTTCCCCAGCCTGGAAGGCATCAGCGGCGGCATCCACGAGCTTTCCCATCACGCCAATGACGAGCATCGCCTCGACATGTATCAGCGTGTGAACCAGCATCAGGTGAAGCTCTGGGGCGAGTTCCTCGGCAAAATGCAGGCCACCAATGAAGGCGAGCGCACCCTTCTGGAAAACAGCATGATCATGCTCACCAGCAGCCTCTTCGACGGCAACGCCCACGACTCACGCCAGCTCCCCGTCGTCCTTGCCGGCGGCGGTGGCGGCACCATCCAGGGCGGTCGCTTCCACGATCACAGCGCCGATCCGAACCGCAAACTCTGCCGCCTCCACATCGCCCTCATGGACCGCATGGGCCTCCATGTGGGCCATTTTGGTGACGCCGAGAACGCTTTGGCGATTTGAGTTAAATAAAATTCCCCAACCCGTGCGTCGTTTGCCAAACTGACCACGGATGCCGCCCACCGAAGCCACCCTCACCCGACTCCATGCCGACTACGCCGTCAGTGCGTATCGCTTCGCATGGTCCGTGGCAAAGGATGAATCGCTGGCGCAGGAGGTGGTGCAGGAATTGTTTCTCAAGCTCGCCCGGGACGCTGGAGTGCTCGCCACGGCTCAGTCCGAGCGTGCCGTCATCTTCACCCTCACTCGCAACCTCGCGCTCGATGCACTGCGCCGCCGTTCCTCGCGGGAGGCTGCATTGCAGCGACTCGAACATGAAATGCCCGGCTGGTTCTTGCCCGCCGCTGATACCGAGGCCGAGGAGGCCCGCGCACAAATCACCACCGCGCTTGCCGCTCTGCCTGAGGATCAGCGCAGCGTCATTCACCTGCATGTGTGGGAGGATCTCAGCTTTCGCGAAATTGGAGAACTATTAGGCCTCCCCACCCAGACCGTCGCCAGCCGGTACCGCTATGGCTTGGAAAAACTGCGCGCTCAAAAACACACCCTGGTATGAACACGGACATCGAAACCACTCTCCGCGCCCAGCGCTGGCGCGACCCTCCGCCCGCCTTTCTTGAGCGTGTTCTTGGAGAGGCACTAAAAAGCGCAGTCACGCCAGTTCGAAATTCGCGTCTGCGGGCGCTGCTCTCCTCCATCCCACGCTCCCTCCGCCTGCCACTCGCCGCATGCTGGCTGCTCGCCTTCTTCTTCCGCATCGCCACGCCCCAGGCCATCCCGCAATCCACCCTCAGCAGCTACGCCAAACTGCCCCCGATGACGCCCGCGCAGCTTCTTGCCAACCGCTCGCAAATTGAACGACTCGCCAATGAACTCCTCCACCCCCAGCACCAAGGCCCCATCCCGCCTCTATAGTGTCCGCGTCGCCCGGTTGCTGGCCCGGCTCGTGTGGAATCGCCGCATGGGCTGGACACTCGCTTGTCTCATCTCGTTGCTCACCCTCTATTACCAGTGGGAGAACAGGCGCAGCGCCATTGAGTTGAAAGCCGCCCATCAACGAATGGTCGAGCGCATTGGCACCGATGACTGGATCGCATTCGCGGCACCGGGCGTGCCGGATGAGCAAAATCTCTTCGCGCTGCCTGTCGTCGAACAGTGGCTGCATCGGGATGGAAAGCAGATTCGCTACATCATTCCAAAAAACGCCTTTTTGCCTCCTGGCTTTGTGAAGCCGGAGATCATCGAAAACGACTCGGACAAAACTTCCCGCATCAACTTCAGCACCTGGGCCGCGGGCCGTGATTTGAAAGGAGAAAAGCCAGCCATCGTCATGCATCGTGAACTCGGTGATGGCAACCTTCTGCTGCCCCAGCTCGCCGCAGGTCTTTCAAAACCGTTCTCTGCATGGAAACCAGCTCAACGCGAGGAATTCGCCGCCGCAGGAGCTAACCCATATACGGCGATCCAGCCAAATGTGGGCAATGTGAATGACACAATGCGTGATCTCGGTCTTCATCTGCGCGTCGCAGCGGCGGTGGGCGATGTGGAGAAGACACGCAGCACCGCGCTTATCTTGCTGCGGTTGTTTCCAGAGGCCGCAACTTCTTATCACTGGATGATCGGCTCACTGGTCAGCATTGCCGCACACGGTCTCGCCTTTGAGGCGATTCAGGACGCGCTCGGCAACCCGGCGTGGGACGAGAGCGGCTTGCGAATGCTGCAGTTGCAACTGGGCAAGATCAATGATCTTGAAGTCATGGAGCGCGGCTGGAGCATGGAAATTCTCACGGGATTTGGCGTGGGCATCCACATCCGCGAAAGCTGCCGTAAAGGTAGCTCCACGCTGGAAGAGCTCCATTTTGGCAACGAGGATGACTCTTGGCTCCATCGCGCAGCCAATGCCGCGACCCGGCTCGCCTACATTTACGGACCCACCGGCTGGCACGATGCGAACACCGCTTTCTATGCTGAGACCTATCTCGACATGCTGGGGCCGAAGAGGGAGTCTGCATGGAGGGACGGCAGAGCACGCGGCGAAGCGCTCAAAAAGCGTCGTGATGAAGAATATCGCTACATCGACTGGAACATGCGGCGCAAGATCGGTGCACTGGCGCTGCCCAATGTGGGCAATCTCTTTGATGCCGCTGCCGAATGTCTTTTCCGTCGCCGCTGCCTCATGATTGCCTGCGCGCTGGAGAAGCATCGCATGAAGCATGGTTCGTTTCCTGTTTCCCTTGAGGCCGTGCGGGATGACCTAGAGCCTTTTCCTGTCGCCGATCCAGCCAGGCCAAACCAGCTGCCTGGTTATCGTCTTGAATCAGGCGGCTATTTGCTCTGGTCCGCCGGTCCGGATGCGCATGATGACGGCGGAACGAAAGACAAAGACTGGCTGTGGCGGATGAAACTCAATACAGAACTGAAATGAACTCCTGGTACACTGTTCGCTTCGCCCGCTGGCTTTGGTCCCTGCTGTGGCATCGCCGCACGGGCTGGGCATTCGTGTGCCTCTTCTCGCTCATCACGGTTTTGTGGCAGTGGGAGAACTGGCGCAGCGCACGTGAACTGGCCGCGGCTCATCGTCGCGTGGTGGAGCGGCTGGGCACCGATGATCCGGTGGCACTCATGCCGCCGAAGGTGAGTGATGAGGAGAACTACTTTGCCAATCCCATTCTCGAAGGCTGGTTGAATGTGAAAAAACCGGGCCACACGGTGATGCAATACATACCACCGTCGGACGCCTTGCTGCCAGCAGACTTCATCCGGCCAGAGCTTTTCAAAGCCAAAGACGGGGATTGCGAGAAAGTGGATCTGGGTTCCTGGATCAAAAAACACGGAGGGCCAGTGACGGAACCCGCCGCTCTCGTGCTCGCCCGTGAGCTGGGAGATGGCAATGGCCTGCTGCCCAAACTTGCTGAAGGGCTGAACAAACCATTCTCGATCATGAAACCGGGGCAACGAGAGGCGCTGGAGTCTGCGGGTAACGATCCCTGGCAGGCAGATTTACCCAATTTTAAAGGCCTCAGTGACTTCTACCGTCAGCTTGGCCTGCATCTGCGCAGCGCGGCCTTGGCCGCAGATACGGCGAAGACTGCGAGCACGGCGCTTGTCATGCTGCGCATCAGCGAAGGAACCGCCCGGGGTGGCATGGTCGGCTGTCTGGTTCCGCTGGCTTTGCATGAAACTGCTTTTGATGCGTTGCATGAGGCGCTGAGCCATCCCGCCTGGACAGAGGAGTCCCTGGGCCGCCTGCAGGTGAGGCTGGGCCAGTTTGATGATTTGCAGCAGTATCAGTCTGCCCACGGTCAGGAAATCATCGGCATGTTTTTCCAGCTCGAGTATTTGAGAAAGCACCGCCACTTGCTGCAGGACATAACCAACCGATCCTTAAAGACGCCGTTCTTAGAGCGAATGATAGAGGATGCCTTCAATTATGTCCTGATCAATGGTCCCATCGGCTGGCATGATGCCAACGTGGCCTTCTACGCTGATTGCATGCTAGATCAGCTAGGGCCGCCGGGGCCTGAAGCATGGATGCAGGGAGGTTCACGGGATCTAAGGGTGCGCCTGCGAAGCAGAGCTGAAAACTCCTGGCCCAATCCTCGCCGCATCCTTGGTGCCATCGCCATTCCGAATATCGGCAGTGTCGCTTCATCAGCCGCCGACAACCTTTTCCACCGCCGCTGCCTCATCATAGCCTGCGCCTTGGAGAAGCATCGCCTGAAGCAAGGCCGCTTCCCCGAATCGCTTGATGCAGTTAAAAACGACCTGAAGCTCTTCCAAGTCACCGATCCCGCACGGTCCACACAGCCGCTCGGCTATCGCCTCGAAGCAAACGGCTATCTGCTTTGGTCCGCCGGTCCCGATGCGCAGGACGACGGCGGAGCCAAAGACAAAGACTGGCTGTGGCGCATGAAGCGGGAGCCGTGAGACTCACTCCTTCGTGATCGTCTCATCAAGATTCAGCAGCACGCGCGCGATCAAAGTATGCGAGTCGATCTCACCCGCCTTGGGCTGGTGGCGTTTGAGCATGTCCAGCAGGACGGTGGATTCTTTCGCAGTCGGCTGGCGGCCGGTGCAGAGCTGGAAGCCGTAGGCGATGTGGGAGGCATCATCGCTGCCACCCTCTTTCCACATGCGTTCGCCCAAAGCTTTGGAGGCGGCCATACTCATGGTTTCATTGAGAGTCATCAGCGCCTGCAGCGGCGTGTTGCTCTTCGAGCGGCGGATGCAGGCGCTCTCGCCATTGGGCACATCAAAGGTGCTCAAAAACGGATACGGCGTGCTGCGGCGGCGGAAGACATAGACGCTCCGGCGGAACTGGTTCTCATCCTCATCCACCTTCCACGGGAAGGGCGCATAGCTGGCAGGCTTCTCAAAAAGGTACGCAGGTGCGGGTGGCATGACGGGACGTCCGCCGATCGCGGGATTGAGCAGGCCGCTCGCAGCAAGCTGAATGTCGCGCACGACCTCGCCTTCCACGCGGAAGCGCGGACCACGCGCGAGCAGGCGATTGTAGGGGTCACGCTCCAAAAGCTGGGGCGTCACCTTGCTGGACTGCTGATATGTCTCGCTGCTGGTGATGAGACGTAGCAGATGCTTCGTACTCCAGCCGTGTTCCATGAAATCGACGGCCAGCCAGTCGAGCAGCGCGGGATGGCTCGGCGGCGAGCCCTGTGTACCAAAGTCCTCCGCCGTCTCCACCAGCCCTGTGCCAAAGCACTCCTGCCACACGCGGTTCACATAAGCCCGGGAGGCGGTGGGCGATTTTTTGTCCACCAGCCATTTGGCAAAGGTAAGGCGCGAGCCATCCGCATTCTTCGGCAGCGGATTCAGCACGGCGGGCACACCGGCGGTCACGCGGTTGTCGGGCTTGAGGAAGTCACCGCGCTTGAGCACCGAAGTCATGCGCGGTTCCGCACGCGGGTCCAGCGTCAGGGTGGTGGTGCCTTCAGGATGCTGCTTCCACAGCGATTCAATTTCGTCATTCACCGGCTGCCATTCCGCCACGGTGGTACGGAAGGCGGTGAACTCGGCCTTCTTGCCATAGAGCGGATCAGCCTCGGCATTCGGCGCATCAGTCACACTGATGCGATACCTTCCGAGGTTCATCGTCTGCAGATCATCGCTGTTCCAGCCGCCATGCTTCATGCTCAGCGTCACACTCAGTTCGCTTTCAGGTTTGAGTTCGACAGGTTTTTCCAAAACGAAGACCGCATTGCGCGGCACATTGCGCCTTCCGGGTCCTGCATTGATGCCCCAAGCAGTCTCCACTTTGCCATCAATCGCATACGAGATGGGGCCCGTGACACGCTTGTCCTTCTGCACGTCCTGATCGCGGGCAAAGGGGGCCAGCGGTGTGTTTTCCGGTTCGCCATAGTCGGCGGTGGCTTTGACAAACTTCAGCTTCGTCATCTTGCCGTCGATCTTCATTTCGGCCTGGAACTCCGTGAGCGCCGCCGTGCCCTTTTGCGAACGCCCCGGGCCATAGGCAGGCAGATTGGGGTCATTCATAAGTTCCAGTCGAAAGGCGCTGATGGTTCGTGTTGCAGCAGGAGCGCTGGCATCATGAAATCCCTTCACCGCAAACTTCACATCGCCCTTCGTCGGCGCGTAGCCTTGCGCGAGGATGCTCCCATCCGGCTGACGCAGCGCTTTCTCTCCCCCAGAAGGATCGTCCTCAAAAGCCAGCGTATGCCACTGCGGCTGCGCCGCTTTGACTGAGGCCACCCATTCTTTCATCCGCTGCTGCCAGTCAGAGTGGTCATGCTTCAGTTTCGCTTCCAGCTCAGCGGTGCGCGTGAGCACCTGCGCACGCTGCATCTGCTCACTGGCGGTGTACACCACGCGCCAGGGCTCGTTGTCATTGTTCAGGTAGGCAAACATGCGGTAGTACTCCTCCTGCGAGATGGGGTCGTACTTGTGGTTGTGGCACTGCGTGCAGCCGATGGTGAGCCCGAGGACGCTTTTGCCGATCGTGTCCATGCGGTCAAACATCGACTCCATGCGGAACTGCTCGGGATCCACGCCACCCTCCTCATTGACCATCGTGTTGCGCAGAAATCCGGTAGCCACGATCTGATCCTGCGTGGCCTGGGGCAGCTCATCGCCGGCAAGCTGCTGAATGATGAACTGATCATAAGGCAGGTCGCGATTGTAGGCGCTGATGACCCAGTCACGGTAAAACCAGATGAAGCGCATCGGGTCCTTTTCATAGCCGTTGCTGTCCGCGTAATGCGCCGCATCCAGCCAGTGCCGCGCCCAGCGTTCACCGAAGTGCTGGCTGGCGAGCAAGTTGGAAGTCAGTCGTTGAATGCTTCCTACGGGATCCTTTTTATAGGCGATGGCAAAGCCGGCGGTCTCCTGCGGCGTCGGTGGCAGGCCGGTGAGATCCAGATGAAGGCGGCGCAGCAGCGTTTCGGGGGCTGCGGGGGGAGAGGGCTGCAGCCCTTCCTTCGCCAAACGCTCACGGATGAAAGCATCGATGGGGTGCTTTGCCGTTGCAGGCACGGGGGGACGCACGGGCGGCTTGAAGGCCCAGTGGTCGGTCTTCCGCTCGATGCTCACGCTCGCGCTGTCAGGCCAGACGGCACCGCCATCGATCCACTCTTTCAGCTTGCCGATCTCTTCCACGCTCAGCGGGTCACCCTTGCGCGGCATGCGCATTTTGGGGTTTGTGCCCAGCACCGCGTGCATCAGGCGGCTGTCATCCGCTTTACCGGGGACAATGGCCACGCCAAAGTCGCCGCCCTTAAGTGCGCTCGGTTTGTTGTCGAGCCGAAAGGCCGCCTCCTGCTTGTGCCCGCCATGGCATTGATAGCAGTGCTCGCTGAAGATGGGCTGGATGTCCCGAACGAAATCGACCGCCGCAGAGGCAGGTGCGGTGAGGAGCAGCAGGAGAAGGGCAGGGGAGCTTTTCACAAAGAGGAGTACGCACATTCTGCATGCGAAATCAGCGCCTGCCGCATGGAGAATGCTGTCGGGCAGCAGCCTCAGCACCCGCTCAGCGGACTTTGGCATCGGTCACCGCAGGCGCTGGCGTTGTTTGGGCGGCAGTCGTGACGTCGGCCTTCGTGCTGTCTGCCGTGCCCAGAGGTGTGGCAATGGCGGGCGTCTTCTCGCTGCTCACGGCTGCGGACACCTCCCCGCTGGGGATGGATTTCTGAATGATCGGCCACACAAAAAATCCAATCACGGTGAGAGCCGCCAGATTCAGCACCACCGCCATCATGACACGGCTGCCGGAGGATTTTTTCGGGGCTGCTGCAGGGGCCTCAGCCGCAGCGGTGGACTTCGCAGCCACAGGGGCCGCAGCCGGAGCGGTCACGGACTTTGGCGCGATGGCCTTCGGCTTCGGCGCACCCGCAGGAGCCGGGATCGACACAACGGAAGCAACAGCCACAGGCTCATCCAAATGAACGGCCACAGCCTCAAGCACCTCACCAGCCACAGGCTCCACAGCAAGAACTGCCATGGGAATCCCTGGATGGATCGCGGCCACCAGTGGCGTGGTCTGGGCACCCGGTGCCATCACGGGTGCCTGCTGCGGCATGTAGGCAAAGCCGGTGTGCATGCTCAGCATCAGCACATCCAGCGCCTGGGCCACCGACTGCGGGCGCTGCTGCGGCGCCAGATTGAGAAGCCACGCCAGCCAGTCGCGCAGCGGCGGGTCCAGGTCCGGCCGCAGATGGCTCAGCACATGGCTGGCTTTGAAGGCCTGCCAGTCCCGCATGATCTCCTCCACCGTCGTCCCTTGGGCCGGTGCAGTGTTGGTGGCCATGCAGAACAAACTTCCCGCCGCTGTGAAGAGATCGCTCTGCGTCGTCGGCGTGCCGCCCGCGTGCAGCTCCGGTGCGCGAAACCACAGCGTCTCCGGCGGTTGCGTCTGCCGCGCCAGCGTGAGGCCCCAGTCCTGCACCTGCAAAAACAAGCCGCCACCGGGATGATCGGCGATGATGAGATTGCTCGGCTTCGGGTCACCATGCGGCTGGCGCAGGTGCTCGCCCACCAGCAGCGCATGCATCAGCTGCACCGCCAGTGCTCGCAGATCCGCAGGCGAGGGCCTGCGCTCAGCGGCGAAGTTCCGGCCGTTCATCCCCGGCATGAATTCAGACACCAGCGCAAACTCTTCTTCCGTGGGCAGCAGCGTGATCAGTCCCGCGATCTGCGGATGCCGCATCTGCATCAGCGAAGGAGCCAGCAGTTGCAGGCGCTCCCGGTCCAGCGGATTCACCGTCTCGTGATCCTGCAGCAGTACCTTGATCAGCACCTTCCGCCCCGTCATCGTCTCCACTCCACGATACACTTTGGCAGAGGGCCCGGCGGCGATGATCTTTTCGGGCTGAAAGTGGTCGGGATACATTTTTAGCGACGATTTCTACCAGCATGTCAAAAAGACGGGGCCAAAGGCAAGACAAGATTGGCGTACTTGCAGGACGCCACATCTGCCCCAAAGTCGCCCCATGATGAAACTCGGACTCATTGGCTGTGGAAAAATGGGCGGCGCACTCCTGCGCGGCGTGGAGCAGGCGCTTGGCAAAACCAGCCTGAATGTGGCGCTCAGCGATGTGATGCCCGAGGCCGTGAACTCCCTGCGCAAATGCCTCGCCTGCAAAACCATCACCGGCACGCCGGCGGAAGTGGCGGCAGCATCAGACGTCATCATCCTCGCCGTGAAACCCGGAGACATGAAGTCCCTGTGCGAGGCTCTCTCCCAGGTCAAAGGCTCGCGCCTCTACCTCAGCATCGCCGCCGGCGTTTCGTTGGCCAATCTCGAAACCTGGCTCGGTGGCAAGCAGCGCGTCATTCGCAGCATGCCCAATACCCCCGCTCTCGTCGGCAAAGGAGCCGCCGCCTTCGCACGCGGCAGCAAGGCCACCACCAAGGACGCCGCCCTCGCGGAAAAGATTCTCGGAGCCGTCGGCACGGCGGATGAAGTCGCCGAAAAACTGCTCGATGCCGTCACCGGCCTCTCCGGCAGCGGTCCCGCCTATGTTTACACCGTCATCGAAGCCCTCGCCGACGGCGGCGTCCTCATGGGCCTGCCACGCGCAGCAGCCGTGCGCCTCGCGGTACAAACCGTCGCCGGTGCGGCGGAAATGGTCCTCACCAGCGGCAAACACCCCGCATCCCTGCGCGATGAAGTCACCAGCCCCGGCGGCACCACCATCGCCGGCCTCGAAAAACTCGAGCAGCACGGCCTCCGCCACGCCATGATCCAAGCCGTCCGCGCCGCCACCGAAAAAAGCAAAGCCCTCGGCTCTTAATCGGAGGATAGGCCTCCGGCCTGTCAGCGGTTCGAGGCGTCTCGCCTTCGTCTGAAATCTGAAGGCGGAACGCCTCAGCAGTACGATGGGCACTCCTGCCCGTCGATCAGCGCCCCCGCAAGCTCCCGCGCAGCCTCAAACCGACCTGCGATAGCGCCAATCCGTTGAAGTGATATGGAAGGATAAGGATGCCTTGCGAACGGCTGGCCGAAGAGAAGCCCAGGGACCGTGATCACTACGCCAACGCAGATTTTACGATCCTAGCGAGAACCCAGTTTTGTAGGTGTAACCAATGAATGCGAGCGTCGCACCTACGATAGCAGCGATCAGCACCACCAGCGGCGCGGCGATCACACGGCGCTTCGCCAGCACCGGCAGGAAGCCCAGCACCAGCCACAGGCCGATCTTGATCCAGGCCCACACCGGCATCGTGCCCATGATGCCCAGCTTTGCCAGCATGCCGAATCCGGAGACAATGCTGATGACCAGACCTATGCCATGCCACATCATGGCCTTCTTGGCACCTTCGCTGGAGAACAGACCGCCAAAGCCAATGAAAACAAGGATCAGGCCGATGAGATGCAGGTAATGATAGAACGGGAGAGACATAGCCGAGTCTGTGGCCCAAAGAAACGCCTCACACAAGTACCGTAATGGTCAGAAATAAAAGTTGCCTTGCTGCACCGCAACAAGGGGCCCGGCCCGGAAACCAGCCCCCCATGCACAGGCCATCCCTCAATCCTCCATCCCCGGAATCGGCCCAAACACCTCCGCCGGCAGCCGCCGAATAAACCGCCCCTTCGCATCCCTCTCCTCCCACCCCAGCCACCGCCAAGCCTCCGGCGTTGTATGCAGGATCTGGGAGCCGTCTCCGCTGATGACGGCGGATTGATTCTCGGGGAGGTTATGTCCGGTCCAGAGGCATTGGCCGGAGGCGGCATCCCACAGCTTGAGGGTGTTGTCCCCGGAGCCCGAGAGCAGGCATGAGCTATCAGGACTCCAGGCGCAGCAATAGACGTAACTGGCATGCCCTGTGAGGCAGAGGAGTTCCCTGCCGGAGGCGGCATCCCAGAGCTTGAGGGTGTGGTCATCGGAGCCGGAGAGCAGGCGTGAGCCGTCGGGACTCCAGGCGCAGCACCAGTCGAAGCACCGGACGGAACGGGTATGCCCCTTGAGGCATAGGAGTTCCCTGCCGGTGTTGGCATCCCAGACCTTGAGGGTGTTGTCAAATGAGCCTGAGAGCAGACGTGAGCCGTCGGGGCTCCAGGCGCAGCACTTAACGGGACTGGCATGCCCCTTGATGGAGAGGAGTTCTCTGCCGGAAGCGGTATCCCAGAGCTTGAGGGTGTGGTCATCGGAGCCTGAGAGCAGGCGAGAGCCATCAGAACTCCACGCGCAGCAACTGACCCAACTTGCATGCCCCGTGAGGGAGAGGAGTTCTCTACCGGAGGTGGCATCCCAGACCTTGAGGGTATGGTCATCGGAGCCTGAAAGCAGGCGTGAGCCGTCGGGACTCCAGGCGCAGCACCTGACGTAATTTGCATGCCCCGTGAGGGAGAGGAGTTCCCTGCCGGTGTTGGTATCCCAGAGCTTGAGGGTGTTGTCAAATGAGCCTGAGAGCAGGCGTGAGCCGTCGGGATTCCAGGCACAGCACAAGATGGAACTGGTATGTCCCTTGAGGGAGACGATTTCCCTGCCGGAGGCGGCATCCCAGATCTTGAGCGTGTTGTCATAAGAGCCAGAGAGCAGGCGGGAGCCATCGGGATTCCAGGCACAGCACAAGATGGCACTGGCATGCCCCGTAAGGGAGAGGATTTCCCTGCCGGTGGCGGCATCCCAGATCTTGAGGGTGTGGCCATCGGAGCCCGAGAGCAGGCGCGAGCAGTCGGGACTCCAGGCGCAGCATCTGAAAGAACGGGCATGACCTGTGAGGGAGAGCAGTTCCCTGCCGGAGGCGGCATCCCATAGCTTGAGAGTGTGGTCATCGGAGCCTGAGAGCAGGTGTGAACCGTCGGGACTCCAGGCACAGCACCTGATAGACTTGGCATGCCCCGAGAGGGAGCGAAGTTCTTTGCCTGTGGTTGCATCCCAGAGTTTGAGAGTGTTATCATCGGAGCCGGAGATTAGGTATGCGCTGTCGGGACTCCAAGCGCAGCACCTGACGGAGTTGGCGTGTCCAGTGAGGGAGAGGAGTTCTCTACCGGAGGCGGCATCCCAGACCTTGAGGGTGTGGTCATCGGAGCCTGAAAGCAGGCGTGAGCTGTCGGGACTCCAGGCGCAGCACCTGACGGAGTTGGCATGTCCAGTGAGGGAGAGCAGTTCTCTAGAGGAGGCGGCATCCCGGACTTTGAGGGTGTTGTCAAATGAGCCTGAGAGCAAGCGTGATCCGTCGGGACTCCAGGCGCAGCACCAGACGCAACTGGCGTGCCCCGAGAGTGATAGAATTTCTCTGCCAGATGCTGCATCCCAAAGCTTGAGGGTGCCATCGGTAGAAGCTGAAACACAAGCCGTGCCACGAGGATTCCAAGCGCATGCCGCGATGCCGGCATGATGTCCGGTGTAAATTTGGGATACTGCGTGTGCCCGCGAGGCACGAGGGGCAGGGGCAGGTCCAAGACTAGGAATCTTGACCTGAAGCAGCTCCGCTAATTCCAGCGCTTCTCTGTCGATAGCCGAGCCTGCTAACGACCCACCCTTCCAGTCCAAGCCCGCCAGATCCGCCTGCGCCAGATTAGTACGAGCCGCATTCACTTGCAGGAACAAGGCCTGGCGTGCCTCCAATCTGCTCAAATCAGCATCGCTGATATCAACGAACTCAACACGCGCACGGTTGAGCTGTAAGCCGCGCAGATTGGCCCCACGCAGGTTCAGCGGTTGGTCCTTGCTACGGCCCTTGATGCGCCATTCGTCCAAATCAGCCCCGGCCAGATTCACCAACTGCGGCTTCGGTTCGGGATGGCCATGCTTAATGGCCTCAAGCCAGTACTTAAACGCGAGGCAGGCCGCAGGCAGGCAATCGCCTCCAAGGATTCGTTCCAGTGAGGCCATGGCAATGCCCGCTCTATTTGTCGCGAGAATCTGCCCCAGAAAATCCAGCGTCTCCAGCGAGACCATCGGCAGATCCCACTCAGCATCTGCCTTGTCTGCCAAGGCACGGAAGAGGTGACTGGCGAGAAAGTACTCCTGCAAAGACGTGTGGGCGAAGCGGAAGTGTTTCGCCTCCGTATCTGGCCGAAGAACAAAGGTGGCGGTGCGCAGGTCTTCCTTCAGCAGCGCACGGTCCTTGTTCGCATACGCCGAAGCGATGGCGGGGTTCCGGTGCAGAAACTCATCAAACCATTCCTCCAAACGATCCACGTCCCACTGCTTCTCCCCACTGCGCCAGAGGGCGGCGGCCAGGGCCTCCATGAGGCGGCGTTTATGCATGGCATCAAGATGGTGCTTGCCGTCATCGCGGCTCAACCATGACCTCACCACGAGATCGTACAAGCGCGCCGCATTGACTGTCTCGCCACGCATCTGCAGCGCTTCCAGCTCGCCCAGTCGACCACTGATGAGGCTGAGCAAGTAGGGACGCTCCGCGAGATCACGCAGATTGTGAATGGAAGCAATGAGTTCAAAAGCTTCCCCGCCGCGTTTTTCATTGCCAAGAAAGGACGTGAGGTAACCGCGAATCTGCCCCTCATCAAAAGGCAGCATGCAAAACGCGGGATACTGGCTGCGGTCAATGCCTTCGCGATCTTCACCCGTGAGCATGGCGTTCTGACTCCAGACATCACGAAAGTAATGGCTGCGGCAGGAGAGCAGCATCTTGCCTTTACAAGACTCTGCCGGACTCACTCCATTGTGCGAGAGCATGGCCTGGGGCAGCACAGACCACAGCGTGCGGATGAAGTCCCGTGCACGGCTCTGAGTGAGATGGACGATTTTTTCATCCAGCCCATCGAAGATGATCAACGCACCCTCCTCGCGCACCAACCGCAGCAGATCAGCCGCTGTGACGCTGCGGTCCGTGACCCGCCATGAGCGTTGAATGACGCTGGTAAGCAACTCCTCAATGGTCGGTACCGTCTCGGGCTTGTCGCTCACATAGTCGCGCAGATCAATGTAGATGGGCAGTGGGTATTTCGACGGCTCCTTCTGGCGCTTCTCAATCAACTGCCGCGTGAACTGCTTCAGCGTGGTGGTCTTGCCAATGCCAACCTCCCCCAGCAGCGCAAAGAACGGCGATCCTTCCGCCCTCACCGCCCAGGCTTCGAGTTCATCCAGCGCGTCCCGCGCCTCACCGGCACTTGCCTTTGCTGGATCGAGTGACTCCCGCGCCGCGAGATGATGCGCAAGACCGCGCGTGCGCTGGAAATGCTTCGTCTCCTCCGGATTGGGCAGGAAGCGCTGAAGATCGGGCAGTGATGCAGGCACTCCTGCCTGCACTTCGCACGTCTCCTCGTCCTCACTGCAGGCACGAGTATCTACAGCACTTGGGCTGACCACTGCGAAATGAGCATCGAGACGCTTTTCCATCTCATCACGCAAATGACGGGCAAACTTGGTCTTGTCTGCGGGCTGCCGCATCTGATCGAAGGTGCGCCCGTTGAGGAAGAAAATCTGGTTCTCGTGCAGCCCCTTGAGCTCATCACGACCAAAATTGACCGGAACAAGCCCCACTGGAATAACTGGCTTGCAGCTTGCCGCACTGATGAAGGGCGGGATCTCATTCTCGCCAATGTAGCGGCTGCCCAGAAAGTCGGGACTCACCATGAAAAGTCCGAAGTGACAATCATCAATGGCTCGAAGGATTCGATCATGCCACTTTTCCCCCACCATGATGTCGCGGTCGATCCAGAGTTCGAGTTCGTAGCTCTTGGAGGGTGCAAACTGGGAGCGCAAAGCTTTGACCAGTGCATCGGCCAGAACTTTGTTCTCATGCGCATAGGAGATGAAAAATCTCACGACGCGCTTCTTCCCCTCCATCGCGCTCCCCGTGGTGGCGATCCCCTTGGAGGGAATGAAGGGCCTGCCCGCAACATCCGCCGTGACCTGTTGGGAAAACCGCGTCACCCTTCTCACTGCCTCATCCGGTCCGGTGAACCACACCGTGCGCTCGGTCGGCGGGCTTTGCTTCTTTGTATCGACGTGAAACTGCAGGCCGAGGTCAGCCCCACCCTGAGTGGGATCACCTTTGGCCGCATCATTCAGCCGCTTGCGCAGCCGGGTCAGGTTGGCCAGAGCAGTCTGGGTGTCC
>JAPLUN010000401.1 GCA_026397715.1 Verrucomicrobiota bacterium | reverse complement strand
CGTGGGTCCGATGGTGGACGAGCTGGCACAGGAGCTGAAGGGCAAGGCGGTGGTGATTCGCATCAATGTCGATGAGGATCCTACGCTGGCGCGTGATCATGGAGTGGGGCCCATTCCCACCTTCATCGCTTTCAAATCGGGGCGGGAAATTGGGCGGGAAATCGGGGGCATCCCGAAAGAGCGCATGCGGCAGCTGCTGGGGCTGTGAGCGGCGTGGCTTGCAGCAGACTCGCGTTGAGGCACGAACCGCAGGCCTGCTGAAATTTCAACATGGTGCTTGACGAAAGCCTGATGGTGTTGAAAAATCAACATCCATGTGGGACGACAAACATTCCAATGAGTTCAGCCGCCGCGAGCGGCAGGTGATCGAGATCGTGATGAAGCATGGGCGGCTCTCCGCTCGTGAGATTGAGGAAAAGCTGCCGGATGCCCCGACTTATTCGGCGGTGCGCTCCATTCTGCGCCTGCTGGTTGAGCGTGGGCTTCTTGTTAAAACACAGGCGGATGGTCGCGACTGGTTCTCGCTGCCGGTATCGTCCAAGAAAGCGCGGGTGAGCGCCCTGCAGAGTTTTGTGAGCCGGTTTTTCGAAAACTCCGCCGGTGAGGCCGCACTCGCGCTGCTGGGGCAGAAAAACGTGAAGCTCTCCAAGGAAGAGGCGGAAAAACTCATTCAACTCATTGAGGAGGCACGTGAATCATGAAGGACTTGATGGAAGACCTGCTGCGCTTTCTCACGTGGAATCCCAATCTGGGCCTGCTGGCATCTGCTTTTCTCACCAGCACAGCAGTGGTGTTGGTGGCCTGGGCCGTCAGTTTGCAGCTGCAGCGCCGCTCCGCGCGTGCTCGCAGTCTGGTCTGGAGAATCGCCGTGGCGGCGCTGCTGGTGGTGTCAGTCTGGCGTCTGATGCCGGAAGCTGCACCTCCGGTGGCCGTGATGGAGTGGCGTGTGCAGTTGCACGGAGCGCCAACCTTGGAAGGTCCTGACTCTGGAGAAGTGGCTGCAATGATCCTGCCGGAAAAAAGCATGTGGCAGAGTGCGCTTTCCTGGCTGGAACGCGAGGGCATCTGGCTCTGGTTCGGAGCCGCTGCAGTGCTGCTCTGCTGGCGTCTGTGCACCGCCTTTGGCGGTATGATCTGGCTGAGGAAACAGAGCGAGTCCGCGCCGGAGCCGGTGCTTCGGCTGCTGCAGGAGTTGAATGCTCCAGAGCGGCTGGGCTGCCGCGTGGCGCAGCGCTTGCAGTCGCCCATGCTGTCCGGCTGGTGGCGGCCCGTGATCTGGCTGCCGCCGGAAGTGTCCGCATGGGATGACAAACGCCTGCTCGCAGTGCTGCGCCATGAGCTGGCGCACATGCAGCGCGGAGATGTGGCCTGGCATTGGCTGGCGCAGCTGACCGTCTGCCTGTGGTGGTGGCAGCCGTTGGTATGGCTTGCTTGGCGCAGCCTGCGCGCCGAGACCGAGCACGCGGCCGATGACGCCGCCGTTCTTGCCGGAGGGAATACGCATGAGTATGCGCGGACGCTGGTGGAAATTGCCGCCGGGCTGCCCTCCCGCCTCAGCCAGATGCCGGGCGTGACGATGTTTGGCGGCGAGTCGGTACAGCGGCGTGTGCGCGAGCTGATGAAGGCCAGCCAATGGCGCGGACGCATTGGCATGGGCGCGATGAGCTTGATCGCCGTCGTGGCCGTGCTTCTGGCTGCGCTGGCTGTAACCAAAGTGGAATTCAAGCCCAAAGCGCCAGTTTACCTGAGCGAGGCAAAACTGGTGGCTTCAGGGCTCGATGAAAAAACCGAAAACAGGCAGGCCTGGCACGCGGACTTTTACGGCACGATCACTGAAACTCTCGATTCTGGTGAAATGAAGCGACGCGCCTTGGAGCGGGTCAGGGCCTTACGTCCAAATCTGGAAGAGAAGGATGTGGAGATCCATGCGGCACAGATCCCGGGCTCCGCCCTGGTTCGCGTGGAGGCGCTCAGTGGAAGCGGTAAATACGCGCAGGTTTTCCTGGATGCATTGCTTGATGAATTCTTCGCCTTCCGACAAACGGTCCGTGAGCTAAGAGGCGAAAAAGAGCTGCAGAAGCTCAGTCCGGAAGTATTAAAAGCTCAAGAGGTCATGGAGGAAAGTGCCTACGAGTTGGCTGAATTTCAGAGGTTCAACAACTTCATATCCCTGACCAGCATCAGCAACCAGGCGGCGGCTTCGCTGGCCAAAATCCACACTCAATTGGAGGAACAGCGGAAGATTCTTGAAGAGGAGGAACTGGCCATGCGCAATATTCCTGCGGCCTTGACCATCGCTCAAACCAGAGTCAGCACAGATCAGCCCCTGACGCAGACGGAAAAGGATTATGTTCAAGCTCAGAGTGAACTTCGTCGGCTGGAGAATGAGCTGAAATATCTGCTCGGAACCCACAAGCCTGAAGATGCTGTGGTGGTTGAGACCAAGGAGAAGGCTGCCAAAGCGCGCTTCTTGCTCAACGCTCTCATTAATCCACTCCAAGAGGAGATGACTCAAAGGACGGAAGATACCCGCCGCAGAGTGACGGTGCTAAAAAAGATGCTGACTGAGAAGCAAGGAGAGGCTCTCGATATCGGTAAAAGAATTGCACAGCAGGACAAACTTGAAAGACAGGCCAAGGCAGCCAAAGAGGCTTATGATAAGCTGTGTGAGCAGGTGAAACTCAACGAGAAACAGGCCGAAAATACGGATTTTGTGGCGATCCAGGAGCGGGCGCAGCCCGCCACAGAAGTGATGCAAAGCGGTCTGATTCCCGTCTGGAGACTGTGGAAGAGCGAACCGAAACAGCCCGCTGAGGAAAGCACGCCGAAGCCAGCGCCCAAGAAAAAGGAACCCGCCAAAGCTGCGGGCTGATGCGCAGCGGGGCTCTGTTGTGTGGAGATGGCGGGCGTCCTTGTCTTGGCTGGCGCCGGGCTCGTGGTCGAAGGAATTTTACTTCCTTTTGTTTTTCTTAGCCTTCTTGGCCGGAGGCTCGCCCGCATCTTCGGTGGCAGGCTTGCCACCCGTCAGATCCGCCAGAAGGCGTGCGACGTAGCCATTGAAGCGGGAATCGGGGGATTCGCCTTTGGCGGGGAGTTCCTTGAGCTGGGCGACGATGGGCTGGGCCTTATCGCCGAGATCGCCGATAGCATTGAGGGCGCTCAGGGAGGTGAAGACATCGTGCTGGCTCCAGTTGGCGAGACCCACGAGGGCAGGCAGTGCGGCGGTGCGTTCGGCATCGCTGCCGTATTTGGCGAGGGCCCAGTTGGCGGCGACTTGCACGTAGGTGGAGCTGTCTTTGGCAGCTTGGGAGATTTCACCGCGTGCGGCATTCACGCCATCGCCGCCGCGCATGAGGATGCCCATGGCGGACCAGTAGCGGATGGCGCTGTCTTTGTCGGCAAATCCGGCTTTGAGGTCTACGATGGCATCCGGCTTCATGGAAGACGCTGCGCCTGCGGCTTTCAGGATGCGGGCGAGGGGATACATGGAGTCATCGTGCGCCATGTCGTAGGGCGTGGTGCCTTCGGCACGGTGGTGCATCTCGCCTTCTGCGACCATGCCGGCATCGCGGATTTTCAGCGCGAGGTTTTCCTGTGCCGTGCGCATCTTGGCGAGTGTTGCTGCGTGCTCGGGCTGGGCCGCGAGGTTGTGGACTTCGTCGGGGTCGCTTTGCAGGTCGTAGAGTTCTTCGGGGGCCTTGGGTGTCTTCCAGAAGATGGACTGCTCAGGGGTGAGTTTGCCGGCATCGTAAAGCTGCCGCCACACGCGGGTGCTGGGTGTTTCAAACTGGTAGTTCACATGCTGGCCCTGGGAGAGGTGGGGCATGTAGTTGCGGAGATAAACGAAGCGGCCGTCCGTGACACTGCGCACGCAGTCGTAGCGCTCGTCCATGCGGCCGCGGAAGCCGTAGACGAAGGGCTGCGGCTCGGTCTGGAATTTGCCGGCGAAGGCGTGGCCCTGCATCCACTCCGGAGGCTGCACGCCGATGAGGCTGAGGAGCGTGGGGGCGAGATCGACAAAGCTGACGAGGCGGTCTGACTTCACTCCGGCGCCGTATTCTTTGGGTGCGAGGTGTTTCCAGTTCGGCGGGAAATAGACGACCATGGGCACCTGCAGGCCGGAGTTGCAGGGCCAGCGCTTGTTGCGCGGCATGCCGCTGCCGTGGTCGGCGTAGTAGAAGACGATGGTGTCCGCCGCGAGTCCTGCGGCTTCGAGTTCTTTCAAACGCCTGCCTGCGGAGGCATCGGCGAGCGTGACTTGATCATAGTACTGCGCCCAGTCCTGGCGCACTTCGGGGGTGTCGGGGTGGTAGGCGGGTACGCGGACTTTGGCCGGATCATGGATGGCCACGTGCGGGCGTTTGCGCAGCTGGCTTTCATGGCTGCAGGTTTCGTTGAAGATGGCGAAGAAGGGCTGGCCGTCTTTGCGGTTGGTCCAGTGCGCCTTGCCGTTGGACTCATCCCACACGCCTTCGGGCTTTTGCAGGTTGTAGTCCTCCTTGCTGTTGTTGGTGCAGTAGTAGCCCGCTTCACGGAGGAATTGCGGATACATCTTCGTGCCCTTCGGCATGGCCACCATGCTGCGCATGTGCTCGCCGCCGGTGGAGGGGGAGTACATGCCGGCGATGATGGTGGTGCGCGCTGCGGCGCATACCGGTGCGCAGGACCACGCGTGCTTGAAGAGCATGCCTTTGGCCGCGAGCGCATCGACGTTTGGGGTGTCGGCATAGGTGTCGCCGTAGCAGCCCATGTGCGGCCCGTGGTCCTCGCTGGTGAGCCAGAGGATGTTGGGTTTGTCGGCGGCGAATGACCAGACCGCAAAGATGAATGATGAAAGGATGATGCTCAGCTGCTTCATGGGCGGGTGGAACGATGGAGGGGGCGGCGATCCTTCATTTCAATGTGCGTGCATGGAGAAAGCCGCCGCCGGGATTGTCCTGCGCAACCCGTGCGGATAGACATGATCGCCAGCGGGCGATTTCTATGCGTCAATCCCCGCCATGACTCTCCGCCACGAACTTCAGGCCGAATACGCCCGCTACCGCACCCGCCGCTGGTTTTTCAAAGACTGCGGCGTGGGCTTGGCGAGCATCGCGGCGATGGATCTGATGTCGCGCACGGCCAGTGCGGCTGCGCCCGTGAGTCCACTGGCGCTGAAGAAGCCCCATTATCCTGCGAAGGCGAAGCGGGTGATCTATCTTTTCATGGGTGGGGCGCCGAGCCATCTGGAACTGTTCGACAACAAGCCGGAGCTCTCGAAGTGGGATGGCAAGCTGCCGCCGCCGGATCTGCTGAAAGGCTACCGCGCCGCGTTCATCAATCCCAACAGCAAGCTGCTGGGGCCGAAGTTTAAGTTTGCGCGGCATGGCCAGAGCGGCGCGGAACTGAGCGAGCTGCTGCCGCACACGGCGAAGATGGCGGATGATCTCACGATTGTGCGGTCGATGAAAACGGACGCTTTCAATCACGCGCCGGGGCAGATTTTGATGAGCACGGGCTCGCAGATTTTTGGGCGGCCGAGCTTTGGGGCGTGGACCCTTTACGGTCTCGGCACGGAGAATCAGGATCTGCCGGGCTACGTGGTGATGCAGAGCGGCCAGAAAGGGCCCAGCGGCGGCATGAGCAACTTTGGCTGCGGCTTCCTGCCCACGGTGTATCAGGGTGTGCCTTTCCGCAGCAGCGGGGAACCCGTTTTGTTTTTGAGCAATCCGGAGGGCGTCAATGACGCGACGCAGCGGGACACGCTGGATGTGCTGAAGCAGCTTAATGAAGAGCGGCTCAACGTGGTGGGTGATCCTGAGATCGCCAGCCGCATCAACAGCTTCGAGCTGGCTTATCGCATGCAGCAGACGGCGCCGGAGCTGATGGATATCAGCAAGGAGCCCAAGCACATCCTCGACATGTATGGCGCAAAGCCGGGAGAGGCGTCCTTTGCCAACAACTGCCTGCTCGCGCGCCGTCTCGTCGAAAGCGGTGTGCGTTTTGTGCAGCTCTTCCATGAGGCTTGGGATCATCATGGTGGCTTGGTGAATGGTTTGAAAACGCAGTGCGGCCTCACGGATCAGCCTTGCGCCGCTTTGCTGCGGGATTTGAAGCAGCGCGGTCTGCTGGAGGACACGCTTGTGATCTGGGGCGGTGAATTTGGGCGAACGCCGATGGTGCAGGGTGGCAATGACGGGCGCGACCATCATCCGAACTGCTTCAGCATGTGGTTTGCCGGCGGCGGCATGAAGCCCGGCCTCACGCTTGGTCAGAGCGATGAGTTCGGCTTCAACGTCACCGAAGACCCCGTGCACGTGCATGACCTGCACGCCACGCTGCTGCACGTGCTCGGCTTTGAGCACACGAAGC
>JAPLUN010000075.1 GCA_026397715.1 Verrucomicrobiota bacterium | reverse complement strand
CGCCGTTGCAAGCCTCGTGCCTTCCGAATCGAATGCAACCGAGCGGATAGCCTGCGAATGAGCTTTTACCTTGGCGACCACACGCCCATCCACTGCGGAACACAGTGTGATTTCCCCTTTCAAATCTCCCATCGCGACGAGATTCCCATGTGGGGAAACCGCGAGGGCCGTAACCGAACCGGCGGAGAGAACAGCCTCGTGACGTCCGTCAGAGAGCGCCCACAAGCGGACGCTCCCGTCATCGCATAGGGTGACAAGACGTGTATCGTTGGCCGCAAACCAAACCCCGGCCACAAGGCGCGGATGTTTGAAGTGCCGCCGAGGCAGCATGTCGCGATCTCCATCCGTGCCGCTGCCGTAAGAAATGATGTGCCACAAGTGTGAAGCCGCTTCCCGGTTGTCGGGATTAAACCTCAACGCGCGATCCAGATGTGCAACCGCGCCACGCCAGCCACCGTTGTCAAGCAACTTGCGCGCGGCCTCATGGTCGGCACGGCTGGATTCCTCCAGCAAAGTCTTGCGTCGCTTAGCTTCCTGCGCCGAAGTGGCCTCGGCGCTCAGCGCACGATTGCGCTGCTGCCATGCAATGCCGGCTACAGTTGCGGCGATGAAAGTCAGAAGAATTACCGCTGTCAGCCAGCGGCGGAGAGCCCGAGCCTGACGTTGAGTTTCGCGTTGGATGTGATCGCCGAGGGTAGTGCGTTCGAGACTGAGGAGGTAAGAGACTAGTGAGACGAAACCCTGCTCCCACGCATCCTGCTCGGCAGTGCCGGGGTCGGGCACCATGGTGGGGAGGTTTCGATCTATGAGCGATTCGCCGAGCGAATGTAGTGCGGGGCAGAGCACAGCGTTGTCACCATCGCCGGTGACGCTGCCGCCAACGATGACTGGTGCGATGAAGCTGGTGTCGTTGTCATGCGTTTCAAGGAAGTGATCGACCTCCAGGTTCACCGGCGCGGACCCAGCGGAGTGCGGCGAGCACAGCACGATGAGGTAGCGCGATTCCTCCAGTGCCTTCTTGATGTTTGTCCAGTAGTGCTCGTCGGTGACCTCGAGATGGGTCTTGTCACGGTAAATGGGGCGCACATAGCGCTCGTGCGGCGGACGGCGGTCCTGCGGCACGAGTTTCACAGGAAAGCGGAACCACTCCAGTCGCTTCTGCAGCCAAGCGGCGGCTTTGCTGTCCTTCCGGCTATAGCTAATGAAGGCAAAGTATTTGTAGGTTTTGATTTTCTCAGACATCGCGACGATTTCGTTTGCAGGTTCTGACGGATTCATCAGCATTCGGTTCACCCGCGATGATGATGGCAAGGATGCGATCACTGCGCCCCAGTTCCTTAAACTCGCGCACCTCCTTGCGCACCCACGGACTCACTGTGCTGCGCGGGCTGCACAGCACGATGAGGTGATCGCTCACCTCCAGCGCAGCGCGGATGCCCGTGGCCAGATCCGCGTTGGCAGGCAGTTCATCCTCATCGCGAAGCCGCCCCTCCTGCGTGTTGTCCGCATGCCGGTACGAGATGAAGGCGCTGTAGCGGCGACGCCGCACGGCCGAGTCTTCCCGAGTCTTCCTCACTCAATATCGGACTCATGCCCGCCATCAAGCAGGCGCTGTGCTTAAATGCAAGCCCTTCATTTTATGCTAGTTACTTCCCCTCGGGTGTGCTCCACTCGCGCTCATGCCTCCTTCTCATTCCCTTGGCAAAGTCATCCTGAGTGTCCTGGTCCTTTCACTCAGCTGGAATCCACCGCTGCAGGCGCAGAATGGGGCAGGGGACTCCGAGGCGCTTCTCACCGCCGTCGAAAAATCCGACACCGATCGCGTGCGCCAGCTTCTCCTCAGCTCCGCCAAGCCCGACGTGCGCAATGCCAAAGGCGAGACGCCTCTCATGCTCGCCGCGAAGGCCGGCAGTTTTGAAATGTGCCGCGCCCTGCTCTGGGCCGGGGCCGACGCCAATCTCGCGAACAAGGCCGGCAAAAAAGCGCGCGACCTTTTGAAGAAGGACGCCGCCGGATTCTCCTCCGTGAATCTCCTCATGCGCTGCTACTCCTTCGCGCAGGAGCATCCCGAGGCC
>JAPLUN010000014.1 GCA_026397715.1 Verrucomicrobiota bacterium | reverse complement strand
GGAGGCCGTGCCTGACGCCGCCTTCCTCACCAACGCCTACGCCAAGATGGCAGTCTCCTTCCTCGAAGAACAGCAGCCTGCCAATGACGACACGCCGCCCTGGGAAACCGCCACCGCCGCCAAGGACGCCCTCGATTACTTCGAAGACCGCGAGAATTTCGACCTCCAAGAATTCGGCCAAACCGTCCTCAAAAACCCCGACGTCATCGCCAAGTTCGACGAACACCGCGCCCGCATTGAGGAAGAGCAGGGCCAGCCCCTCGAAACCAATTTCGAGATCTCCAAGAAGGACCTCACCAAGGCCAAAAAACGCATCGCCGCCGTCCTCAAGCTCGACACCGGCGTCGAAATCCACTTCAAGCCCGGCAGCAGCGAAAACGACCCTCAGCTCGAACGCGGTTTCGACGACGACAAGGGCATGAAGTACGTGAAGGTGTTTTACAACAAGGACGTCAGCGCAGGCAGCTGATTTGACACAGGGTGTTCCATGATCGCGGAAAGTAGCACGGGCAATCCTGCCCGTAAGCCGTGCGCTCCACGATCACCCAAAACCTTGCATTCACCCATGCCCCCCGATCCCGCCTCCGACCCCAGCTCCCCGCAGCGCCTCTGGAAAATGGGGCGCGTCGTGCTCCAGCGTGAAACCGCGCATCGTGGTGGCAAGACGGTCATTGTGATCAAGGACTTCGCCACTCACCTGCCGCTTTCCGTCATCGAAACGATCGCCAAACGCGTTCGTGCCGCCTGCGGCTGCGGCGGCACGGTGCGTGACAAACGCATCGAAATTCAGGGCGATCAAGCCGCCAAGGTCAGAGCAGTGCTTGAAGCCGAAGGCTTTGAAGTGCGGGGACTGAAGTGACTTTTCACTTCTTCAACGCTGCATGCAATGCGGTGAGCAGCGAGTTCTCGCCCGGTGCATCGGAGTTCAATGACCAGATCATCATCCCGCCGAGTCCCTGCTCACGCACCAGACGGGCTTTGGCCTGCACGGTGGGGATGCTGTTGAACCAGATGGTGTCGCCGACCTGATCTGTGCCGACGGCGGCGGGATAAGTCTTCAGCAAATCAGCGTAGCGGTATTCCTCTTCGCGAAAGGCTTTGCCAAAGCCCCAGCCGTAGAAGGGCACGCCGAGCACGAGCTTGTCTTTTGACAGTCCGCGTTTCAGCCAGAAATCCACATTGCTCTGCGCAAACTCGAGCGATGAGTGCGGGCCGGGTTTCTTGGGTTGCCAAGGTCCGGTGGCGTCGTAGGCCATGACGTTGACGAAGTCGAAATGTGTGAGCGCGGCATCCGGCACGTCCTTGCCGCCATAGCCTTGGGAGAGAGCAGCAGTGAGGAGTTTGCTTTTGGGTTTCAAAGCGGCGGCCAGGTCTTGAATGAAGGCGCAGTAGTCGCGGTTGATGGCCGGGCCTTCGAGATCGGCGTCAAGGCCATCGAAGTCATGGGCGCTTACGTAGGCTACGAGCTGGGCGACAAAGCCTGCGCGTTTCGCGGCGCTGATGAGATCGAAATATCGCGCGCGCATATTCGTGTTCTCCGAGGCGGAACCTCCACCGATGGAGACAAGAATTTTCACGCCATGTGCATGGGCTTGAGTAATCAGCAGTTGGTTCTCCGAGTTGAAAGAGAGCGTGCCATTCTCATCGACTGGATTCTCGAAGGCGATGTTGATATGCGTGAGCTTCGCGTAGTCAATCTGCGGCGCGAAGACTTTGAGGTCGATCCAGTTCGGCACGTAGGCGACGACCTTGGGCTGCGCCTGCAAGCAAGCCGCTGTCAGAAGCAGGAAGAAAAGAGACTTCATGATTTTGATCAGTGCCCCACATGCACCCGCGTGTCATACTCAAAGCAGACCTGGCCTGACGTCTGATAGACCTCAAAGATGCGGCGCAGTTCGGCGATCATCTCGTCATGGCGTGGCTGGCCCTCAGCCGGTGCATAAGAGTTGGAGAGCAGTCGCCCCTTGAGTCCTTCGAAATCAAAGCGCTGCTCATAGGCAAAGCTGTGAGTGGCATAGGCACCGCGGAAGAACGCACCAAGCGCAGCCGTGTTGATGTTTTCGTGCCGGACCTTCGTGTAGTCCGTTCCAAACGTGAGGAGCAGTTGTTCGAACGCTTGCAGGAAAGGCGTGGAGTCGAGTCTGCGCTCGTTCCAAATGAGCACAACGTGGCCGTCCGGTTTGAGGATGCGGGTAAACTCCGCACGGGTCTCCGGCGTGTTGAACCAATGAAAGGCCTGCGCGGCCACGATGAAATCCACGCTGTGATCCGGCAGTGTGGTGGCCTGTGCGCTGCCATTCACACTGTGAAAGTTGGGAAAATGAGCGAGCAGCCGCTCTGCCGCCTCACGCATCTCGCGATTCGGCTCCACGGCATGCACGACATTGCCTGCGCGCAAAAAGAGCTCCGCAGAAATGCCGGTGCCCGAACCTACATCGGCGATCACGTGTTGAG
>JAPLUN010000093.1 GCA_026397715.1 Verrucomicrobiota bacterium | reverse complement strand
CACTCGCTCTTTTCGTCTCAGCAAAGGCGGGGAAGGGGTTGCGGTCTATGAGGATTGTATAATCATTTTCAACTGTCCTGCCAGGTATCTTCTGCCAGAAGCTGCTTACATAAATGATGGCGGCGCTGCGCTGAGCGACCTGCCCAAGGTCAAGGTCCGCAGAACTCTTCCCATGTCCGACATCGCATCTGCATCCGCCATTTGCTCCGGCAGGTTTATGAAAGTCCGCGGTACTCTGACAACCGGCAGACGCTTTCGATTCCAAATCCACCGGCACGAGGCGGCTTACATGCACGAAGGGCTCGCCGCGCTGTTGCGGAGCAAGTTTAAGACCTCATTGACTCCTGAGGATTTTCCACCGTTGTCAGATTACGGCCGCTGGTGGTTCGTCCTCGGTTTCTCCTATGTGCAGACCATGGCGCTGGCCAGCCTCTACGCCCTGGTGTTGCGGCTGAGAGATCCCGCGTCCCTCGATCACTCGCCGCTGCTCTACGTCCTGCTGCTCCTGCTGCCCTGTCATCTGCTGTTCAGCTTCGTGCAAATTGGGCATCTGCTGCTGAAATCTGACCGAATGAAGCGGCCTGTAGCGCATGAGCCCGTGCGCCTTCGCCGCCTGGGCCTGGCGCTGAAGGTGGCAGGGGGCGTCCTTTACATCGGCTCCTTTCATGACTTCGGTGTCGGCGAACAGTTCATGTTATGCTGGGGTGGCGCCTTCTTCCTTTATGCGGGCTACAGGCTCTCCGTGCGAAACGCCACCATCATCCTCCAAGGTGATGACCGCGCCCCGGCGGTGTATTTGAGATCTTTCGGCGACGACGGAAAAAACAATCTCAATCCCGACACTCTAGCGGGCAGGATTTTAGGCCTGCGTCGCTGGGGGGTGCTCACGGCCGTGCTGGGCCCCATCGCTGACCTCTATTTCCCGCGCCTTTTCCGGCTCAGCCTCGGGCATGCCGCAGACACAGCAGAGGAGCAGCTGGCCACGCTCTTTCGGCGGCAGGGGCCCTTTGTCGCCATTGGCAAGCCAGGCGAGTGGATCGCCACCCCGGGGGCCGAGCGTTTGTACGTCTCCCACGACACCTGGCAGAACACCGTGCTCCAGCTGCTGAGCTCCTGCGCTCTCGTTGTGGTTCAGCCCGCCCGGACCCAAGGCGTATGGTGGGAGATTGAAACATGCCTGCAGCAAGTGCCGACGGGGCGCCTTCTGTTATGCTTCGCCGGCTATGGCGGTGGAGTTCAGGCCTATGAGGAGTTTCGCATGCGCTTTGAAGAGCTCTCTGGCATCATGCTGCCGCGTACGCTCTGCGGTGCGCAGTTTTTGTGGTTCGAGCCAGGCGGCCGTGCCTGTCTTCTTCCCAGCCGCTTTCGCACACCGCTGCTCTGGCCGTTAGTCGGTGTGGGGCTCAATCTCGAGGCCACCCTTTGGCCCTGCCTCAGTCACGCGTACCCGCAGGACTTCCGCGTCGTGCCCCGCCCGGAAAGGCCTTGTCTCTTTGCTCTCGGAAAGGTTCTGGCCGTCCTGCTCTGGCCACCTTTCTTCTTTTGCCTTCCATACGTTTTCAGACGCCTGCTTTAATGGCGCCACGCTTCACAAATCGAGGATCTTCTCATCGATTCGGCACACGCTCATTCTTCGCGGTTCGGACCGTCCTCAAAAGGGGGTCAGTGTGCAAATACTTGACAAAA
>JAPLUN010000335.1 GCA_026397715.1 Verrucomicrobiota bacterium | reverse complement strand
GCCCGAGCATCTCGATTTCTATGACGGCATCGAGGCCATCAAGGCGGTGTTCCGCCAGGTCCTCAGCCAGACACGGACACATTGGGTGTATTGCGCCGAAGATCCCGTGGCCAGCGAAGTCTGTGCCGGGCCCCAAGGCGTGAGCTACGGCTGGAGCCGCTCTCACGACTTCTCGGCCAACATCCTCTCGATGAAGCCGGATCATTCCGAGTTCGAAGTGTACCAAAAAGACCAGCTTCTCGGCACGGCCACACTCGGGATTCCAGGCAAGCACAACGTCAGCAACGCGCTCGCGGCGATTGCCCTCGCCACTCGCTGCGGTGTCACGTTTGAGGCCATCCAGCACGCGCTGCGCACCTTCCGCGGTGCCAAGCGTCGCTTCGAAATCCGCCACAGCGGCGAGCGCTTCACTGTCGTGGACGACTACGGCCATCACCCCAGCGAGATCGCCGCCACGCTGGCCACCGCGAAAGGCTTGAATGCCAAGCGCATCGTCTGTCTCTTCCAACCCCATCGCTACAGCCGCACGCAGCTCTTAAAAAAGGAGTTCGGCGCCAGCTTTAACGACGTGGACGAGCTCTTCGTCACCGATGTCTATCCCGCCAGCGAAAAGCCCCTCCCCGGTGTCAGTGGTGAGACGATTCTCGAAGAGGTGAAGCTGCAAAACGATCACACCAAGACCCGCAGCACCCCCACGATGCCCATTGCGCGTGACAAGGTGGGCAATGCCCTGCGCCCCGGCGATCTGCTCATCACTCTCGGTGCGGGCAACGTACACGAAGTTGGCCGCTGCATCGCCCGCGACCTGCCCGTGCTCGAAAAACTCTGCGCCATCCTCGATGCCAACGGCGGCGGCATAGCGCGCCTTTACGAGCCCATGAACCGCCATACGACATGGCTCATCGGCGGCCCCGCGCAGTACTGGATCGAACCGCGCAACGAAGCCTCCTTCGCGGAAGTAGTGCGTTATTTGCGCTCTGCATCGATTCCGATCCGCGTCATCGGACGCGGCTCCAACCTGCTTGTCAAAGACGGTGGCATCCGCGGCGCAGTGATTCACACCAAAGGCGACTTTGAAAACGTGACGGTGAACGGAGATCTGATCACCGCCGGAGCCGGAGCACGGCTCAAGAAAATCGCCAGCGCGGCACGCAATGCCGGCCTCGGCGGCTTTGAATGGATGGAAGGCATCCCCGGCAATCTCGGCGGTGCCATCCGCATGAACGCCGGCGCGATGGGCGCGGAAACCTTCGATCAAATCGTCAGCGTGCGCTTCATTGACACAGACGGCAGCATCCAAGAAAAGCCGCTGGCCGAGATCACCCACCACTACCGCAGCGCGCCTGAATTTGAAGAGCGCTACGTCGTCTCCGCCGTGTTTAAAGGCACCCCTGCCCCGCAGACCGAGATCGACACCAAACTCGCCGCCTCCCACCAAAAACGCCGCACCTCCCAGCCCGTCGGTGCCAGCGCTGGCTGCACCTTTAAGAACCCGGAAATCTGCGGCGCAGGCAAGCTCATCGACGATCTCGCCCTCAAAGGCCGCAGCGTCGGCAAAGCCATTGTCAGCGACATCCACGCCAACTTCATCGTCAATCAAGGCGGCGCCACAGCCCGCGAACTTCTCGACCTCGTTGCTCAGATTAAAGACACCGCCATGCACGAACGCGGCGTGACTCTGGAGATGGAAGTTAAAGTCATCGGCGAAGACCATCCGCTCCCGCTGTGACAAACCTCTGACAACTCAGACATTTTTTCAGTGTCCAACTCTGGAGAACAGGTGTTCAGTTTCCGCTTGTTCCGTCTTTGGGCGGTCTTTTGACATGCAGAAACTCGCCCTCATTCTCTTTCTCCTTGGCCTGTTCGTGACCGGATTGCTCGGCACGGAGACACGGCTGCTGTTCTTCTGGCCGGGATGTCTGCTGCTGGGTCTGGCGGGCTCGACTGCCGTGCTGCGCTGGAAGCTGCGCGTGAGTTTTCAGCCGAGTGACTGGTGTTTGCTCACGGTTCTGATGATGGCAGGCTACGTGGGCTGGCGCGCCTGGGTGTCTCCCGTGGAAGTGTATGCGCGTGAGGACGCAGCCGTGCTGCTGGCCGGTTTCGTAGCCTATTTATTGACCGTGACGGCCGTGAGCGATTCGAAATGGCGGCTCGGCATCGTCTGTGTGCTGCTGGTGCTGGTGGCAGGAAATCTGACCGCCGGCTGGCTGAATTTCAAAGGACGCTGGGATTTCCATCTGGTGCCGGGCTTCTCGCGTTCCTTCCCGCCCGGACGCATCGGCGGCTTTTTCAACAACCCCAATCATCTCGCCGCGTTCCTGTCCTTCACGGCCTTCCTTTCGGCAGGCCTGATGCTGTTTGCCCGCATTCACATCGCCTCACGGCTGCTGCTGGGTTTTGCCATTTTATCAATGCTCGCAGGAGTGGCCCTGACAGCAAGCCGGGCGGCGATGCTGGGTTTTGCCGTCGGTGGCGTGGTGTTTGTGCTGCTCACACTGTGGATCGTATGGAGCACCAAGCGGTCGCTCTTCAAATGGCTGATCCTCGCCCTGCTGCTGGTGGGGGGCGCTGCGTGCGGCGCTCTCTACAAAGTGAATGAGGAATCCATGCTCAGGCGGCAGCTGACGAGCCCGCTGGGCGAGGACATGCGCGTGAACATCTGGCGCGCAGCGCTGGCACAGAATGCAGAGTCACCGTTGATCGGAGTGGGATCACGCATGTTTTACGAAGGCAGCATCACACATCGGGATCCGGAGTCTTCGCCCTACATGGGAGACGCGCTTTTCGCTCACAATGAATACCTGCAGACGCTGGCGGATTACGGCTGGGCCGGGCTCGCGCTGGTGTTGTTGGTGCTGCTGGCACACCTGCTGAACGGCCTGCGTTTCCTGCGCTGGTTCATGAAGGAAAAATTCCCTGCCACCGGCATGCTCGGCAGCAATGCGCTGGCGCTCACCCTCGGCGGCATCGCCGCTCTGCTTGCCACGCTGGTGCAGGCGGTGTTTGAATTTCAAGGACATATCCCGATCACCGCTCTGGTCGGCGCCATCCTCCTCGGCCTGCTCGCCAATCCCGGCATCGAGAGCGAGGTGTTCAAATCCCGCCGCATCTGGGGGCTGCGCTTCCTCATGAAAATCGCCATGCTCGCAGCCTCCGCCGCGCTGCTCGCTGCCGCAGCGATCTTTGGCACGGCGGATGGCTATGCGGCCTATGCCCGGCTCCAAATCAAGGATGGCGAAAAAGGGAAAGCCATGGGTCATTTCGCTCGTGCAGTGCTCATTGACCCTCGCAATGCCGTGCTGGCCTATCAGCATGGTGTGGCCTTGATGGACTCCATCCATTCCAACATGACCAAGGATGCCTACCTCCGCACCGTGGACGCCTCGCTGAAAGAACTCACCCGTGCGACGACGCTCAATCCCTACAATTACCTCTACCAGCTCGCGCTGGCGGATGCTCTGGACGCCGCTGGTAAAAACGACGCCGCTTTTCAGGCCATCCAGCGGGCGCTGACCCTCGCCCCCCTCTACGAGGAGCCCCGCCTTGCCCTGGGCATGCACTATCACCGCATGAAACACTATCAGGAGGCTGAATTTGCCTACCTATGGGCTGGAAAAGCGAAGGCGCTGAACCCCGAAGGCACCACCAACTGGCTGGACAGCTACCGCGAACTCCTCCGCCAGACCGCCTTGGAGGCTGATCAGGCACGGACCGCCCTGATCCAGCAGCAAGGACGCTGAGATGTGCATTTGCCCTCGCGCCGAATTCCGTTACTGTCGCACCCCTCATGGCACTCGCAAAAATCACCCAAGTTACCGGCTGCGGCGTTTACGTTCCTGGCTCGGACATCGACACTGACCGCATCATCCCGGCACGCTTCATGAAATGCGTGACCTTTGACGGACTCGGTGAATTCGCCTTCTACGACGTGCGTTTCGACAAGGACGGCAAACCCACCGGCCACCCCCTTGACGATCCTCGTTTCAAAGGCGCCAACATCCTGCTCTCCGGCACCAATTTCGGCTGCGGCAGCTCCCGCGAGCACGCCCCCCAGGCCCTCTATCGTTTCGGCATCCGTGCCGTGATCGCCGAAAGCTTTGCAGAAATCTTTTTCGGCAACTGCACCACGCTCGGCATCCCCTGCGTTTGCGCCAGCGCTGCAGACATCCGTGTGCTGGCCAACGAGATCGAGCGCAACCCGCAGCTCGAAGTCACCATCGACGTCGCCGCTGGCAAAGTGTTCTTTGAAGATCAGGAATTCGCCATCACCCTGCCAGGGACTGCGCTCGAAGCACTGACCACCGGCAAGTGGGACCCCATCGCCGAACTTCTTGAAAACAAGGACGCTGTGCATGCCCGCATCACGGCACTGGGTTTTGCCTGAGCTTGTCCCCTCTTCACCGCCTGACGCATGGCCGCCACTGAAACAGCCGCGACGGATCATTCGTCGCTGATCGTCCGCATTTCGTCGGCCTTGCGTCCGTCCACCTCTCCGGACACGATCCACGTGATCGGGCATCGCAACCCCGATACGGACGCCATCTGTTCCGCCATCGGCTATGCAGCCTTCTTGCGGGATGTGCGCGGCATGAAGGCCGAGGCCGCCTGCTGTGGCGAACTCAGTGTACGCACCAACTGGGTGCTGCAAACCGCAGGAGTTCCCGGCCCCAAGCTCCTGCTCGATGTCCGGCCCACCGCTGCCTCCATCTGCCGGCGTGATGTCTTCACCGCCAGCCCGCACCAGACCTTCCTCTCCGTGTATCGGATGATGATGGATCACAACTTCCGCAGCATCCCCATCGTCGATGACGAAGGGCGCCTGCTCGGCATGCCGGCCATTCAGGAACTCGGGCAGCTCTTTCTGCCAGCGCAGACGAATGACAAAACGGACGCGGCCAATCGTGAAGTCCGCAGCAGTCTGCTGAATATTGTTAATGCTCTCGACGGCATCCTTGGCGGTGCCGCTGCCGACTTGGAAACGATTCAGGATTTCGTGCTCGTCGTCGCTGCCTCCAGCTTGGAGACCACTCGCAAACGTGCTCAGCAGTTCCCGGCCAATCTCCTGGTGATGGTCACGGGCGACCGCCCCGAGATTCACGAACTCGCAGTCGAGATGAATGCGCGCTGCCTCATCATCACCGGCAAGTTCAAAGCCACCTCCAGCATCCTGACACGGGCCGCACAGCAGGGTGTCGCCATCATTTATTCACCCTACGACACCGCCAGCACTTCGCAGCTGCTGCGCTTTTCGCGCCCCATCGGCGAGGCGTTGACACACGAGTTCCTTTCCTTCGGTTCACGCACGCCGCTGCGCGAAATCGTCCCGGCGGCGCAGCATTCCGGCCAGCCGCTGTTTCCCGTGGTCGACGAAGAAACTCAGAAGCTCCTCGGCGTCTTTTCCAAGTCAGACCTGATCGATCTGCCGCGCATGAAGCTCGTCCTGGTGGATCACAATGAATTTGCCCAGGCCGTCGCCGGTGCCGATGAGGCTGAAATCATCGAGGTGATCGACCATCATCGTCTCAGCGGCAATCTCCGCACCAAGGAGCCGATCCGTTTCATCAACGAGCCCGTGGGCAGCACCTCCACCATCGTGGGCATCATGTATCGCATGCGCAAGGCCGCCCCTGACAAGTCCACCGCCATCTGCCTCTGCGCAGGCATCATCTCCGACACGCTGCACCTCACCAGCCCGACCACCACGAGCACCGACAAGGAAATCCTCGAATGGCTCAGCGGCATCGGCGGCATCGACAGCGCCCAGTTCGTCAAAGACTTCTTCGCCGCCGGCTCCATGCTCCGCGAGAACACCCCGGACCGCGCCCTGGAAAGCGACCGCAAAGTCTTCGAAGAAAACGGCTGGCACATCAGCATCTCCCAGATCGAGGAACTCGGCCTCGACGAATTCTGGAAGCGCGAAGCCGATTTGCAAGGCGCCCTGCAATCCCTGCTCACCAAGCACAATCTCCACTTCGCCTGCCTTATGGTCACCGACATCACCCGCCACCACAGCGTCTTGCTCGTGGCCGGAGACCAGCGCGTCATCGACGCCATCGACTACCCGCAGGCCAAAGAACACGTCTACGACATGGCCGGCGTCGTCAGCCGCAAGAAACAGCTCTTCCCCTACATGAGCCACGTCGTCACCAAACTGGCGGCGCCTTGATTAAAAGTTGCCTTGTTGCTGCGCAACAAGGACTCCTGGTTTCCCATCGCATTTGTCGCTCTACATGCGGCAAATGCCTCACCCCTCCTTAAAACTACCCGTCCTCAAAAACCGGTGCACCGCCCGGAAAACCGCAGGCTGCAGGATGATCGTGGCATGATTCGTCGGCAGCAGCGTGAAGTCCGCCTCGCCTTCCCCATGTGAACTGGCAATCGTGACGACCCCATCAGATTCCGCGCCCAGCAAGCGCCGAAAAACCGGCAGCGTGTCCTTGTTTCCCATGATGACACCCGTCTCGGGTGGCAGCGGTCCCAGTGTGTTCGGCGTGCTCGCGGCATCCGTGCCGAGCTCCGCTGAAACCGGCCCCAGCAGCCAGCGCACCCAGCGCCACTGGCCGAGTTCATCAATGATCTGGCTGCCCTGATTCGGCGGCGCCAGCAGCACCGCACGCCCCAGCGGAAACGCCGGGTCACGCTGCGCCGCCCAGGCCCGAAACACAATGCCCCCTAGCGAGTGCGTCACAAAATGCACCCGCGAACCCGCCTCAATCTCCAGCCGTTCCAGCGCCGGGTTCAAATGCTTCCCCACTGCATCCGCAATCGAAACGCGGTGAGACGGATACCCAATGCTCTTCACCCGATACCCGCAAAACTTCAGCCACAGCCCCACCAGCCACATGCTGCGCCGCGAACGGCCCAGTCCATGGATGAGGACGACAGTAGAAATGGGGGAAGATGCGGCTGACATGATTCAATAGAGTTTCAGGAAGTCTTGAAGCGCAGAGTTTGGATGGCAGAGGATCACATCAAACGGCAGCAGATTGCCATCCTTGATGTAACAGTTGCGAGGCAGCGCGTCGATGGCGAGAACCTCGAAGGCGCAGTTGTAAAAAAGCAGGTGCCCTGAATCATCCAAAATGCGTTTCCAACCGGCTGCGATGAAAAAGTCCTCGATCTCGCGAGGCGTGGCCGCTTCCCCGTGATATTGCGGCTGGCTGATCGAAAAAGAAATGAGGCCATCTGACCATTCGACAACCGAAGTCAGCCTGACGTCGTCATCAAAGACCTCATTCGCAGCGATCCAACGCTCCAGGTATTCAAGCGGTGTTGCTTGGATGAGTTCGATCTGCTGCCTGAAAGCCGGGATTGCCGGATCATCACGGATATTGGCGCGGGAAGTTGAAATAACGGCGGGGATAAGGCCGAACTTGGGCGGAACAGTGATCTTCACCACACGGCCAATCTCGTCGTCGAATTCGACCAGATGTTCAGTGCCACAGCGCAACTCTGGCGCCGAGTTTTTAAACTCATCGAAGGTTTGATCCGCCTTCCTTAGGATTTCGAGTTCGCGAGCCAGAGCATGCGCTCGTTGGGCTTCGTTCTCGGCCCGTTTGGCGCGGTCACTCCCATCACTTTGTCCGTCATGGCCGCAAAGGTCGCGTAATCGGTGGTGGAAGGCTTCAAGCGAATGGCCTTCGGCACCTTGGCCAAAGGCTGGAGGGCTTGAAGCTGTTTTTTTTCGGAACTCACCTTGGTGGGGAGACTACGATGCAAGAGGCAGTGAGTCAATCCCCGACGGTAGGCAAGCCAGCCCGGTTGCCAACCGTGCTCCTATGGCAGCGTCTTAGTGATTAAACAAGAACGCCGGTGAGTTGATCAACGCCCACGCCAGATCCTGCGCAGCCGTGAGGCGCTTGTTACCAAGCTGCGTCTGACTCAGACCGGCGTCACGCCGCAGTTGCACCAGCTTCGGATCAAGCTGAATCGGCTTCTGCGTGTCGGTGTGCTTGGTTTCCAGCGCCACGAGCTGCTCATCCACAGGCAGCGGCCTGCGGGCATTCGCGAGAACTTTCTTCTGCGCTTGGTAGTCCTTGAACTGGTTGAGAAAGTGCTGTGTCAGGAGCGCATTCTGCTCAGGCGTGCGCTTGGTGGCCTTCAGCGCGGCGGCAACAGCGGCAGGAGTGCCAAAGCGGACAGTCGGGCTGGTGGTGACCCACAGGCGGAAGCGGCCCGGGTTGTATTTGCCGTTCTGGAAGTTCGAGGTCATCACGATGGTGAACTGCGAGCCACCATCATGCGCGATGGGCTTGGCGAATTCAAAGGTGGCCTCATGGCGGAACCCACCCTGCGGGCTCACAGCCCAGCCGCGGTCACGATTGCCTTTCTTGAGAGCTTCGGTCACGACAAAGTTGGTCTGCTCGAAGTCAGCCTTCGGATTTTTCAGCAGCTGCTCTTCACCACCGCGCTTGCTGCGTTTGGCGTCCATCGGGTCCGTGCGGACGGTGAATTCGCCGAGCACGAAGTTGCCATCGGCGGCAAGGCCAGGGCCGTTGCTGGGCAGGCGGTCATCTGGGATCATCTCCAGCTTGATCGCAGTGATGTTCGTGAGCGTCGTTTTACCAATGACCATGTAGTTGGCGGCGGCTTCGCGACCGGCGGGCAGCGCCGTGGCAAAGAGGCTGCCATCCGGCTGTACTTCGAGTTTCTCCACGCCTGCGGCACGCTGCACCTTGATGTTGTCAAACGGCTGCCATTCCGTGGTGAGATCGAGATAATTCTCCCACGCAGGCTGATTCGCAGCAGCGGTGTCCTGCACGGCTTTCACCTTGGCTTCGGCAGCGATGGTGGCGGCTTTGCGTGCAGCCTCCTTTTTGGCGATCTCAGGAGCCATCTTGGCTTTGTAAGCTTCGAGTTCCTTCTTCGCGGCATCAATGGCGGCAAGTCGCTCCTGCTCGGCTTTGGCAATGATCGGCTGCTGTTCCGCCTCCTTGACCTTCAGCGCGGCGGCGAGCTGGTTGTTCTCAGGATCGAGTTCCTGCATGGAGGCCAGCGCAGCATTGATTTCCTTCTCGCTCGCATGGCTGTTGAGGATGCGCAGGAAGATGGCATCCACGAGCTGGCGGTCGTCTTTGATCTCGTTGGTGAGTTTGGCAATGGCGTTGCCCGGGTCGCTGATCGCATCGCCCACGGTCGGACCGCTCATCAGGGCCATGACCGGACCGAGGTTCACCTCGTTGCTGCGTTCGCACTCGCACACGGATTCGCGGGCAGGTTTGCCGAAGTTGGCCAGGAAGCCGTCCTGCAGCTTGACCTGTCCATCGGCCAGCGCGGCGGCGCGGGTGCCCTTGGGCATGCCAGGAATGTTCGGCATGCTGCCGGTCACAGCAAAGACGGAGTCAAACAGCACCTCAGCAGGCAGGCGGCGCGCCTTGGCGTGGCTGTAGTTCGTCTTGTCGTCCTCGTTCCATTTGTTGGTGGCCAGGCTCAGGTTGTACGTACGGCTGGTGGCGATGATCTTCATCAGGTGCCGCACGTTGAAGCCGCTCTGCACAAATTCGTTCGTCAGGTACTGCAGCAGTTCAGGATTGCTCGGCGGGTTGCCGGCGCGGATGTCATCCAGCGGTTCGATGACGCCTGTTCCAGTGAGATAGCCCCAGATGCGGTTGGCGTAGCTCATGGCAAAGTAATCGTTCTGCGGGCTGGTCATCCACGTGGCGAACTGCTCACGACGCGTGCTCGCTGTTTTGCTGACGAGTTCCGTTTCAAACGGCACCTGGGGCGCGACAGGCTTGTTGGTGCGCAGATGCAGCACGTCACCGTCTTTCTTGTCAGCCACGATTTCAAACAACGGCTTCGCACCTTCGACAGCACTTCCGCCAATGGTCTGACCCTTCGCGGCTGGATCGCCCTTGAGATCAATCTGCGCAAAGTAGGACGCGGTTTCATAGTACTGGTCCATCGTCCAGCGCTCAAAGGGATGGTCGTGGCACTTGTTGCAGTTGAAACGAGTCGCGAGGAACAGGTGCGTGGTGTTCTCGCTGATCTCTTCGGCGGTGCGCACCGTCTTGAAATAAGCAGCGGGCGGATTGTCCTTGTTCGAACCCGTGGCGGTGATGATGCGATACGCAAAGCGGTCATACGGCGTGTTGTCGGCGACCTGCTGCTTGATCCAGGTACGCAGACCGCCAGCGCCCTCAGCACCGAGGAATTTCGCGTTCACCTGCAGCATGTCGGCCCACTTGTTGGCCCAATGCTCGACGAAATCAGGATTGCCTATGAGCTTGTCCACCACCTCGCTGCGCTTGGTGCGCGTGTCACGCTTGTCAGCCAGGAAGGCGTTCACTTCTTCTGGCTTCGGTGGCAGGCCCGTGAGATCGAGATGGATGCGGCGGAAAAAGTCCTCGTCATTGCACAGGCCGCTCGGCTCAATCTTCATGCGCTGCCATTTCTGCGCCACGAGTTCGTCAATCTTGTTCCACTTCTCCGGCTCTTTCCAGGCGAAGCCCGTGCGGTCGCCCATCACTGTGATGGTGGTGGCGGCGTAAGCACCTTCAAAGCGTGCGAGGATGGGTGCCTCACCACGGCGCAGACTCGTCATTAGGCCTTTCTTGTCAGCTTCGATGACATCACCATTGCCGCTGTCGAGGAAGGCTTCAGCTGTGACGTCCTTGACATAGCCATCTGCATAACGCGCGATAACACGCAGCTGCTGGCGGCCGCCAACACGCTCGATGACCGGATTCTTTGGCGAAAGCTCGATGCTGGTGACGCGAGGCGTCTTCAGGTCCAGCTTAGCCCCCTGGCCGATCCATGCTTTGAGAGACTCATAGTAAAGCTCGCCCGGCACGGTGAGCTGCCCGCCTTCATGCGGCACGCTGCCGCTGGCCTTCAAAAGCATCAGCGAATGCTCAGGCGATGCGACGTTCGCGCGGCGGCTTGAGAGATCGTCAGCAAAGGCAAGCACATCGTAAATAGGATCATATCCACGCAGCGAGAGCTTGAAGCCCGCCTTGCCTTCCTTCGCGCCGTGGCAGGTGCCTTGATTGCAACCCAGTTTCGACATGATCGGCATCACATCGCGCACGTAGTCGGGGTGGAGAGCCACGTTCATGCCACTCACGTTCACCGGCACGTTCGCAGTCTTGCCCAGGAAGGAGATCTTCACGTTGGTCGCTCCATCCTTGTCCGGACGCACCATGCCGCGTGTATTCACATCCACGATGTCGACGTTTTCCGAAGTGATCTTCGCCATGCGCGTCACGTCCGCACGTGTGCCGTCGCTCATGCGTGCGGTGACCAGCAGCTGCGCATACTCCGTCGGCTTGCCGATCTTGATCGTAGTCGGTTCCACATCAATGGAGGCAACCGTAGGCCCAGTGTGCAGAGTCTCGATCTTGTTGTCTTTCTCGATCACCACACGCACGCTGTCATCCACGATCACATCCGTGGCGGCGAGGATCTTTTCCTTCTCCAGCGGCACCGAGACAAACTCCTTGGCGATGGCACCCGTCGTCGCGTCGATGAGACGAATCTGGCCATCCTGACCCGCAACCGCGACGGTCTTGCCATCCGGGCTGAAGGTTACGCTGAAGATGCCGCACGGAATCGCAGTGCTGCTCAGCTGTTTCACGTCTTTGGTCACCCATGCATCCAGCTCCGGGCCCTTGCCGTTCACTGTCTCAACGAGCTTCTTCACCGCATCAGGCATCTTGCTGTCGTAATCGCTGGCGTAAATGTTCACTGCGCCGGTTCCTTCATACGAAGTGCCCGCAGCGATGCGTTTTCCATCCGGCGCAAAATCAACGCCGAAGATGCGGCCCTGCATGGCTGGGAATTTGCGGATGAGATTGGCGTTGTCGCCAATCACTCGCTTCGTGATGCGCTCCATGCGGTAAATCGCAGGCACGCCATCCGTGCCACCAATGAGTACCTCATTGCGCAACGGATGCCGCGCCAGCACCTGTACGCCGCCCTTGAGCGCACCAGGAGTGATGGAAGTCACGTTATCAACAAAACGCTGCGTGGCGACTTCCGTGAGCTTCACGCTCATGTCACGACCGCAGGAAACGACATGCTTGCCATCCACGCCCCAGACGGTGTCCAGCACCCAGTCGCTGTGCCCGCCCATGAAAAGCGTTTCCTTGCCTGTAGCCACCTCGATGGCACGCACCGCATTGTCTCCACAGCCAAATGCCAAAAATTTGCCATCCGGCGACCAGCTCGCGCCATACAACGTGTCAAACGTCAGCGACTTGGAAAGCTCCAGCTTCTTCGCCGTCACGTCCCAGATCTGAATTTCCCCCATGCGCGCCGGGCTGCCGCCGGTAAGCGCGATCTTCTTGCCATCAGGCGACCACGCCAGCTTCTGAATGCGCTCCGCCAGACCGACGAGACGCGAAACAATGCCGCTGCCATCCGCTTTGTGAATGATAACCTCATGGTAACCCGCCACAGCGATCATGCTGCCATCGGGCGAGTAATCGATCGAGGTGATGGCCGGTGCCTTCACATAGACCGGAGGGTGAGCCATGTCATATTGCGCCTTAGCAGAGGCCGGTGTGTCATCCTTCGCGCCTTCAGCGATCCAGCGTTCGATCAGGGCGATCTGCGTTTCATGCAGCGGCTCCGCCTTCTGCGGCATCTCCACCTTGCCCTTCTCGTCTGGCTTGATCAGCTTCAGCAGGTTGGATTCCGCCGGTTTGCCGGCCACAATCGCATGGCCCTCCTCGCCCCCTTTGAGCAACGCCACGAACTCCGTCATAATGTAGTCGCCCTTCTTTTTCGCCGGCTGGTGGCAGCCATTGCACTGCGCCTGAAAGATCGGGCGGATGTGCTTGTAGAAAGAGACCGGCTTGTTCGGGTCAATGCCCTCGTCCTTCTTCGGCGGTGCGGCATGCACGGCGGCGGCGAGGAAGAGTACAGGAATGAGGAGACGTGTCTTCATGGGTTGGCGGGCGTTTTTTGACAAAATCAGGGCAGCCCAGCACAACGCCGGTCCAATGGGCCGTCTTGCGCACCGCCCTCCTCAGGGCGGGATCGTCCATGCTCAGAGCGGAGAATGACGGGGAGTTGCCTCACCGTGAACTCTCCCCATGGTGGGCGGTTCATGCCCGCCCTGCTTTCCACCAGCCTCTACCGCGAAGTGCGCGATCCCGCGTTCTTCCGCGTGCTTGCGGGGAAAAATGCACCCACGTATGTCGATGTGCTGGATGCGCTGGACCGCGAGTGCACCGAGCAGCCGGACGGCCTGGAACGCGATGACGCCATTGAAATCATCGCCGAAGTGCTCGCCCAGCATCCGGAATTCCAGCCCGAAGGGGACGAATTTCACGTCGAGGGCGAACTGATCGCAGGAACCCTTCCTCCTCGTGAAACCTCGCGCCGGGTGCTCGATCATCTCTCCCGCTGCCGCTGGCTGGAAGAACCGCCCCGCAAGGACTGGCGGCGGCGGCTCTATTTCGATGCGCATGGCTCCACCCTGATCGCATCCCTGCGGCAGATCGCTCACCCGGAAGCCGCCGTTTTCACCGACAAGCTCACCGCCGTCTGCGCCATGCTGGCAAACGAGCCCATGCTGATCGAGCAACCGTTGCAAACCGTGGACGTATGCCTCTCCAACACCCGTCAGGGCCTCGGCGAACTGCGCACCATGCAGAAATCCGTGCAGCGCCTCACCCGGCGGCAGTTGGAGGAAAACACCCTCCGCGGCAACCTCGCGCTCGTCTTTGAGGATTACGCGGAGCAGATCGCCCACGGGGCCTATGCCGAGCTCATCCGCGCCCGCCTTCCCGCCCTCCTCCCCGAGGCCGTGCGGCGCATTGGCGAGCGCCTGCAGGATGACTCCACCGCCATGGCGGAGATGCAGACGGAGCTGCTGCGCCGTGACTCCACCCTCAGCGCAGAAACGGCCCGCGCCCGCGTGCGTCAGCGCTTGGATGAACTCGCCCACCTGCTTGATCTCGTGCAGCCGATGGCGGACGAAATCGACCGCCGCACCGCCGACTTCACGCGCCGTTCGCTCTCACGTTTCCGTTACCTCCAGGATGTCACCGGCGAGCGCCGCAGCGAGGTCCGCGACTTCTTCATGAAGGCGAATGACATGCTCGCCGGAAAGCGCCTTTCCAGTGCGTGGGAACTGCCGGAACTTCCAGCACTCCGCCTGCCAGAAACCCGCATGCCCGCAGGACTCGACAGCCTTTATGCACCGGTCACACGCCGTATCGCCGGCGAGCAGGCCGCCCTGGACGACGAAGTCACAGATGCCGAGCGCGACGAAGGCTTGCGCGGCATGGAGCGCGCCCTGCGTGACTCACTTTCCGTGCGGCGTGCGAATGAATTTGTGAAGCGCCTTCCCGGTGAAAAAGGCGCGCGCATCTCCAGTGCGGACCTGCCCGTCGCCTCCGAAGCCGATCTGACCGAACTCATCGCCCTCATGCTCCATGCGGAGTCGAATGAAGCCGCCTACAAGCTGGAATCCACCCGCAGTCGCGCCGACTCCGGCGAGATCGCGCTCGATACCCTCCCCGGTGCCCGCGTGGAGCACTTTGACCTCATCAAGAAATGACCGAAGCCGACCCCAATCTCAATGAACTGTCCGCGCCGGAGCCATTGCTCCGCTTGCAGGATCAGGATCGCTCACGCCTCGCCGAGGCGCTGCAGGAGCTGCTGGCACACGGCTCCCTGCTCGGTCTGGAGAGCGGCCAAAGCGCTCTGTACAACTGGTGCCGGCAAAATTTTGAATGGCTGCGTGAAACCGCCGCGCTCGCAGGCCTCGATGTGGCCCTGCTGCATGAAGAGCGCATGGTGCAGGCCATTCCCCGAGTCAGTTCGATGGTGCTGCATCTGCGGCAGGACGGCACCCTCATCTGGCTGGCGCTATGGTATGCAGGCGATGTACGCTGGCGTGATGAAGGCGAAACTCAGGCCTTCCTCACCGTCACGGAGCTGAATGCACTGCTCAAAGACCAGCTCCTCTCAGACGCCGTCGGCCAGATTTCCCGTGGCCGCCTGCGCGAGATCCTGCGTCAGGCAGCCCGCTTCAATCTCATCAAATTCCAATTGGCAGATCCCTTTGAAGACTCAGGCATCGAAGTCCTGCCTGCCATCCGCCGCGTCGTGCCGTTTCGCGAACTGGCCGAGTGGACGGAAACCACCAACGCCTTCAGTCGGGTCGAAGCCGTCGTTCCCGACGCTGAAGAGGAGGTGGAGGCATGAGTGCCAAAAGCCGCGCCATCCGCCTCTCCCGCCTGCATGCCATCAACTGGTATGGCTATCAGGACACCCTGCCCGTGCAGGGAAATCTCGTCCTCGCCGGCGTCACCGGCTCGGGGAAATCCATCCTCATGGACATGCTCATGCTCGTGCTCGTCGGGCCGGAGAAAGCTCGCCATCATTTCAACCGCAGCGCTACCGGCGCGCAGTCGGACCGCACGCTGAAAGGCTACTGCCTGCTCGACACCAAACAGCAGTCCGAGAGCGGCCAGCCGCAGTTTTTCCATGATAAAGGTGTGACCACCTACGTCGCGGCAGAGTTCGTCTGGCCGGACGGCAAACGCATCGAGACCTGGGGCCTGCGCGTCGAGTTTCGCAACACTGCGGAGAACGACGGCCACATCACGCCTTTCTTTTGCCAGGGAGCCTTGGAAAAGAGCGACTTCATCCAAACCTCTGCGGAAGACGGCAAGCGCCGCACGCTCGACATCCTCGGCTTCCGCCAGCTGGTCGAAGGTCGGAACGGACGCGTGTTCGCCTCATCGCGCGAATACCTGCGCGACATGAGCAACAGCGCTCATCTGAACTTCAACCGCGAGGTCCTCGACCGCCTGCTGCCGAGTGCGATGTCCTTCACCAATTTGAAGAGCTTCGACGATTTCTGCCGCCGCTTCGTGCTCCCGGGCGAAGCCGTGCCCGTGGATGACGTCGTGGCGAGCTATCGCGACTTTGAATCCTACGAGAACGAGCTGCGCCAGCTACGCGGACAGCTCACTCGCCTGCAAACCATCCGCCAGCATTCCGAAACACGCGTCGCCGCCCAGCGCGACCGCGATGTGGCCCGGTTCCTAGCTGTTGAGCTGAATCATGAGCATGTGCAGAACCAGGTCTCCAGCATGGAGAAACGCCTCGCGGAGCTGCGCGATAGTTTCGCTGGAGACGAGCAGCGATTGCTGGAGCTGGAAGAAGGCATCACCCGCTGCCGCAGCGAACGCGAGCGCCTGCTTGGCCTCATGCACGAGTCGTCCGAAGGCCGCCTTTATCACCAGCTCACCGAACAAGGCCGCAAGCTGGAGAGCGAGCTCCTCCGTCTGCGCGAACTCGGCACCAAACTCAGCGACCGTCTGCGCAAACGCGTTAAGGATGCCAAGCAGTGGCTGAAGGACGTCAAGCACGCACCGCTGCAAAAGCCCGTGGATGCCCATCGCCTGGAGAATGCCATCGAACTGCTCGAAGGCTGCGATGAAGCATCCACTGCCAATGCCCTGAGCCTGCTGCGCGATGCCGCAGATCAGGTCTGCAAAAATCTGCGCCAAGCCTTCGCCGCAGATGCCGAGGAACTGCGCCGCCTGCGCAATGAACGCAACGATCTCGAAGCGCAGATTGCCACGCTCAAAGCCGGCCTTCCGCCCATCGATCAGCCGCTGCTGCACACGCTCAATCAGCACCTGCTACACATGCAGGGCCGCTCCGCCGCCAAAGCACTGCGCGAATTGTGTGAAGTGACCGATGAGACCTGGCGCGAAGCCATCGAGGTCGCCTTCAGTGAGAAGTTCGCCATCATCGTCAGCGAAGAACACTACCCGGAGGCCTTAAAGCTCTTCCATGATCTCAAAGCCGCTTCACAAGGCCCGAAGGCCGCAGTGGAGTCGCTCATTCATCCGGCGCGCATGGTCGCGATGAAACCGAAAGTCGCCAAAGGTTCGCTCGCAGAGAAAATCGAAACGGATGATCCCGTGGCCCGCGCTTGCGTGGACTCATGGTTTGGACAGGTAAAGTGCGTGCAGAAGCTCACCGACCTCGACAAACATGACGCCGCCATTTTGCCCGACGGCCTCATGCTGCGCGAAGGTGCGATCCTGCGGCCCCGCCGTTATGATGGCGTGCCGTTCATCGGCAAGCGCGGCCTGCAGCGCCAGCAGGAGATCAAGCAGGACAAGCTCAAAGACATCGTCGCCAGCATCCGCCGCCTGGAACCGCTCGAAACGGAGATCAACGCCCTCATCACCGACAAAGATGCCAAGATGCCCGACCATGGCTCGCTTGCCCAAGATCTTGTGCGCGTTGAGTCTTTGCCCAAACTCGAGCAAGATCACGAGGAGCTGATGAAGCGTCTTCAGGACATCGACACCGGCTCGCTGCAAGAGCTGGATCAGCAGGCGCACAATCTCCTCGCGCAGTCCGACTCGTTTGAAAAAGAGCGCCTCGAAATCGCCCGCAAAGGCATCCAGCGCGAAATTGAACAGAGCGAGAAAAATCTGGCGACCCGCCGCGAAGACGCTTCCAAACGCGAGGACGATTTGCTCCGCATCAAACGCGAAATCGACATCTCTGCGCATCTTGACCGCTACCAAAGCTGGAAGCATGACATGCTCGAAAAATACCTCGCTGCAGATGTCGCCGCGAAGGAGTTTGATCGGGAATTCAACAAAGCCGCCGTGAGCGCCGCACAGGCCGAGGGCGATCTCAAAGCCGCGATGGTCGAGTTCAAGAAAACCTTCTCGCCTCGCTTCGATGATCTGCCGGAAGATGGCCGCAGCACCAAGGACTACGACAAGCTTCTCAAGCGCATCGACGGCCAGGGCATCCCCGAATTCGAGAAGAAAGCCGAAGCTGAACGCAAGCGCTGGGAGAGTTTGTTCCGCACGCAGGTGCTGAGCCGTATGCAGAAGGCGCTCAAGGACATCGACAACATCATCTTCCTGCTCAACAAGCAGCTCAAGCGCCAGATCGGCAATGATGTCTATCACATCAAGAAGGAGCCCAATCCGGAGTTCCGCTTCTACCGCGACCTCATCCAC
>JAPLUN010000353.1 GCA_026397715.1 Verrucomicrobiota bacterium | reverse complement strand
TCATACTGAGCCGCGCCACAAGAAGGGCACACCACTTCGATTTGATTCTTAGGTGGCGTGGGAAGGATGCTGGTCTTCGTGCCGAAGAACCGTCCGAACACTCAGGTAGGAGTTAAGATTGTTTAGGAGCGCCGCCGAAGGCAGGCTTGGTTTCTGCCTTTTTACCGACCTGGGACTGACCCATGAAGGTGGCGCCTTCTTCGATGGCAAGCGTGCCTGCGGCGATGTCGCCAACGAGGATCGCGTTGCTCTTGAGTTCGCAGCGCTCTGCAACAGTGATGTTGCCTTCGACTTTGCCGAAAATGATGACGGAGCGGGTCTTGACCTCGCCCTTGATCAGCGCGTTTTCACCCACGGTCAGACTGCCGTCGGAGATAACTTCGCCTTCGATCTTGCCGTCGATGATGAGATCGTGGGAGAACTTGATGGAACCTTTGATTTCGACGTCGTTGGCGAGAACATTTTTACTGGTGGTCATGACGGGAGCTGAGTGTGAGCGTTGGGGTTGTGCAGTGGGAGCGGATGCGGTGGAGAGAATCGGTGCGCGTTCGGCTGCAGGAGCCGGTGCGTGTGCCTCAGAACGCCTGTCTTCCTTGTGCCCTTCGGGTTGTCCAATGATTTGCCTTAACATGAGGTTTAAAATATAGCTGGTTATTAAGTTGAGTGTCAATCTTCGGCTTGCTTATTTTTTGTCAATTTGCTGTAAAGGGTTTGCTGAGATGGGTTGCGCCGGGGTGGTTTTGTGGCTGTATCGTATCATGATGGAAAATGTGTTCATCACAGCCGTGGAGACGGCCTGTGTTCTTGGCTTGCGGACGGAGGACTGCCTGGACGCGCTGCGTGAGCGGCGCGGCGGTCTCGCCCTGTCCTCATGCGTTTCAGGCGCGGGCTTTGCTTCCCTCCCTGTGGGCGCATTTCCTTCACGCGAACTGGTGAAAGGTCGTCGCTATGGCGCAGCCAGCAATGCAGCCGTGAAAGTAGCCGCCGCTGCCATGCACCGCGCAGGCTGGACTCCTGAGCAGATCCGCGAGACCTGGCTGTACGGAGCCAGCAGTCGCGGTAACGCAGGTGAAATACTGGGAATGAATGCATGGCGAAGACCGCTACGCAAGTTCAGTGCCAGCAACACCATGCACTGTGAAATACCTGCAGCCGTCAGCATTGAGCTCGGCATTCACGGCCCATGGCAGATGATTTCCAACGGCTGCTCCTCCGGTCTCGATGCCCTCGGCATGGCCTGGATGGCCGTCGCCAGTGGCGTGGCCCCGCGTGCGCTCGTCGTGGCCGTGGATCTCCCCCTCATTGACGCCCTGCTGCAAGATTTCCAAGACACCGGCCTCCTTTCCACCAACGGCGTCAACGATCCCTTCTCCCTCCAGACCAGCGGCTTCTTCCCAGCCGAAGCCGCCGTCGCCGTCACCCTGGAACGCGATGCCTCAGGCCGCCCCAAACTCTGCCGCCTCGAACATTACTCTGCCAACAGCGACGCCTACGACACCCTCATGATCCCCGATGACGGCGGCGGCATCGAATCCTGCGTCCGCACCGCCCTGCATTCAGGTGCTCCTGACAAAGTCGTCGCCATCTGCCCCCACGCCACCGGCACCCTCAATCACGCCCGCGTCGAACCTCCCGCCCTCCTGCGTGCACTCGATGGCAGACATGTCTCTTTTCTTCCCCTCAAGCCCCAAACCGGCCATACCCTAGGCGCCAGCGGCCTGCTGGACGTGGCCCTGTTGGCCGCCAGCATGGCCGAACACTGGCTCCCCGCCACACTCCCCGGCCTCACCCCCCCCGCCTGCGGCCTGCCCTTGATCGAATCCCCCCTCCACCTCTCAGCAGGCGACCGCGTGGTCAAGCTGGCCTCCGGCATGGGCGGCCACAATGCCGCCGTTTCTCTCCGGGTCGTTTGATTCCGTGCTTGGCACCGGCGGTGGATTCGCGAAAGTCGCCCACCGCATGACCCGCCTGCCGCTCTCGATTTCCATCATCTCTCTTAATGAAGAGGCCAACCTGCGCCGCTGTCTCGCCAGCATCGGTAACCTGGCTCAGGAAATCGTGATCGTCGATTCAGGCTCCACCGACCGCACAGCCGAAATCGCCGCCGAGTTCGGCGCGAAGTTTGTCCATCAGCCCTGGCTCGGATACACCGCACAAAAAAACCACTGCCTCACCCTGTGCTCCCAAGAATGGGTCCTAGCGCTGGACTGTGATGAAGAACTGGCGCCCGCGCTGCGTGAGTCGATCCAGCGCTTCTTTACCGATGGGGATGACCAGCGGTTTGATGGCGCGTGGATGTCGCGGTTGGTTTGGTTTATGGGACGATGGATTCATCATGGGGACTGGTATCCTGATCGCAAAGTGAGGCTGTTTCGGCGTGCGAAGAGCAAGTGGGCTGCCGATGGTGGCGGCCAGGTGCATGAACGGCTGGAAGTGGATGGCTCGTGCACCACGCTGAGTGGTGATTTGCTGCATTACTCGTTTAAAAACATTCAGCACTACTTGGTGAAGCATGTGCAGTATTCGACGGTCTTTTTGCAAACGCAGCAGGGCAAGGGGAAACGCTGGTCGCTGCTGCACACGATGTTTCGTCCTTGGTGGCGGTTCACGCGGGCCTATGTGCTAAAGCTTGGATTTTTGGATGGCTTTCCTGGTTTGTGGATCGCGCTGGCAACCGCGTTCTTCACCTTTGACCGGTACAGCCGGATGTATGAGAACGAGGCGGAGGAGAGAACGAAGTAAACGGATGAAACTGGCTCTGATCCATCCGCAAATCATCCGCGGCTCCGGCGTGGAGAATTTCCTCATCGAATTCGCCAAACGCCTCTCTTCCGCCGGCCATGAGCTGACCTACATCACCTCCCTGACCACCCCCGAGATCGGTGCCCTGCTGCCCGGCCGCTGGGAACTGCTTCCCCGCCTGCGTGGTTCAGCCGCCGTGCGCATGTGGTACTTCAACCGCCTGGCTCCCCGTGCGGCCCAGGCGGCTGGCGTGGATCTCAGCATCGGTTTTGGTCGCACTTGCGTGCAGGATGTGCACCGCAATGGCACTGGGTGTCATCGGCTCTATGGGAATCTGCTGCCGTTCTGGCAGCGCTACAGCGTGAAGCATCTCTTTGAACTGCATCTGGAGCGCCGGCTTTATGCAGGAAAGGGGACTGCGAAGTTTGTCACCAGTTCCGTACGCGTGGCGGCGCAGTTGCAGGGTGTTTATGGCACCAATGGCGAAAGTTACCGCATCCTGTCGCCACCGGTGGAAACGCAGCTCTTTCGTCCGGCGGAGAATCGCGCCAACACCCGTGAAATTTACTGTCGCAAACTGCAGACGGATGCAACGAAGCCCGTGCTGCTGTTTGTCTCGCTCAGCCATCGTCGCCGCGGACTGGAACCGTTGCTGGAGGCGATGACTCAGATTGATGCCACCCTCTGGATCGTGGGCAAGTGTCTGAGTCCCATGATGAGTGAAAGGATCAAAAGTCTTGGCATTTCCTCACGCATCCGCATCGTGCCGGTGACGAGCAACCTGGTGGAACTTTACCAGTCTGCCGACTGGTTTGTGCATCCCACGCAGTATGATGCCTTTTCAAACACCGTGCTGCAAAGCATGGCATGTGGACTGCCGGGAATCATCTCTGTCATGGACGGTGCGGTCGATCACGTCCGCAATGGCGAGAACGGACTCATGCTCTACCATCCGCAGCAGGCTCAGGAACTCGCCGACCGAATTCAGGAGGCGCTGGCTTATGATGCTACAACCTGGCAGGCGCTTTCCACCGCCGCACGCGAGAGCGTGCTTCCACTGACGTGGGAGAGACACATGCAAGAGTGGGCCGAGTTGCTTGGAGAATAAAATCGGTGCTCCGCTCGTGAACGGAGCACCGAAGTGCGTGACTACTTCTTCTTCAAGATGACGTCGCCGAGGCTGAACATAGGGCCGTAGATGGCGTAGATGAGGAAGCCGACCATGACGCCGAGAATCAACATCGTGAGCGGTTCGATCATCTTGTCGAGAGTGGCGGCGAGGTTGTCGAGATCCTCCTCATAGTCGTCGGCGATTTCGGAAAGCATTTCGGTGCCGGAACCGGTTTCGGAGGCTAGTTCGATGAGACCGCAGAGATTGCGGGCATCGGGCCCGAGCCAATGAGATTCCATGAGGAAGGCTTCATGCAGTGTGCGGCCGACGGCGATGTGCTCGCGCAAGCGGATGAACAGTTCCTTGTAATGGTAGTGCCAGCTGGCCTGGGCGGTGATGTCGAGCGCGCTGCTGAGACGCACGTTCGATTCGGTGAGCATGGCCAGGGTGCGAAAGCCGGTGGCTGCGGCCGATTTGCGCACCAGGACGCCGACGACGGGAATCTTGAGGAAGAGATCCTGCATGGGCCGCAAAGCGGCGATTTTGCCCCAGTTGGAGAAGAAGATGTACAGACCAACGAAGGGCAGGACTGCCAGATAAGGGCGGTGAAGGAAGAGATCGGAAAGAGCGATGAGCACCTTGGTGCCCATGGGGAGATCGGTTTTGAAAGAAGTGAAGAGCTTGGCCATGGCAGGCACGAGCGTGAAGCTCATGACGATGACGACACCCACGCCGAGGACGATAACCACTGCTGGATAAATGAGCCCCCCTTGAAGTTTCTTGATGACCTTGGAGGACTTCTTCTGCGAAACGGCGATGCGTTTGCAGACCTTGGAGAGCTGACCGGCTTCTTCACCCGCTAGGATGAGGGAGAGCATGTCAGCCGGAAACAGTTTGGGAAACTTTGAGATGGCATCACTGAATTTATCGCCCACGGAGATGGCGTGGACGACTTCGGCGATCATGCCTTTGTAGGTCGAGGATTTGACGCGGTTGGTCTGGAGCAGCAGCGATTTGGTGAGCGAGATGTTGCGCTCAAGACAGCGGCCGAGACCTGAGAAAAAGGCGGCGCTGTCATCGGTGTTGGCCTTCGGGCTGGTCAGGCGGTGAAGCTTTTCATCAACGCCGGTGATGGTCTGAACCGTGGTGGTTTCGTTCTGCGCGACTCCGGCGCCGATGAGGGCTTTTTCATCGGTGTCCGTGTCCACCAGGGCTTCGGAGGATTTGCCGGAATGAACGTTGGTGATTTTAACTTTTTTAAGCATGGCGCTGAAGGCTGAGAGATTTCAACATGGCAACTGCTGCTGTCATGGCGGAGCGGTGCGGAGATCGGTGACGAGATGCGGGCGGTATGCGGTGAGGGTGAAGGAGGCTCCGGCGGCTTTCGTGGAGGGATTCTGCGAGAGGTTCACGATGGCGGTGCAGAGGGCCGTTTCCATGACAACGCCGTTGACGGTTGTGAGACCGTTTTCAACGAGCGCCGGATTGTTGAACATGGCTTGTTGAAGGATGGCATTTTGTGCCAGAGACGGCATGAGCGCGGTGATCTGCACGGAGGAGAGGCCGAGCTGCCAGAGCCGCACGGTGTTTTCCTGGTAATTGCGTGTGATGGCGACACGGTTGGCGAGCTCCTCCTGCAGCATGAGCGTGGAGGAGAGACTGACCATGGCGGTGGTGCCGATGGAAATGATGCAGGCGGCGGCAAGCACCTCAATGAGGGTATAGGCTGCGCGCTGCGCCCGCTGGATGTGCCGAGGGAACTTCATGGCGGAGCGACAGGGAGGAAGTAGGATTCAAGCCATGCATCACGCGGCAGAAAGGTGGCGAAAGCGGGGCCGCCATTGGTGGCGGCGGGGACGGCAGGATCGCTGTCACTGGTGAAAAGCAGGCGGCTGGGGTTGGTGCCGCCGGCGGCGCGGCG
>JAPLUN010000662.1 GCA_026397715.1 Verrucomicrobiota bacterium | reverse complement strand
CGGCCCCGTTTCGTCCGATCTGCTGGATGAAATCATCCGCCCGCAGGACCTGGTGCTGCGCATGCCGGTTTTGGATCAAAGCCTTGCGGCAGCCCTGGATGCGTCAAACGCGACTTGGCTGGACATTCTCGAAGGACGTGTGCAGGACAGCCACCGCATGTTTGGCAATCCGCTGGTAAAGCGTCAGCTGCGTTTCAAACGGAAGGAATGCGAGGACGCCCTCTTCCCGCTGCTGCGCCGAATCATCAAGGATCCGATCTCAGCGAGTTAATCGCATGGGGGCTATTTGAGCCTGCTTACTGATCCCGGCACTTCACGTCGCGCAGCTGCAGGTCCAGTGCCGCGCCGGATATCTGGATTTCCATCAGCGAGAGGCTCAGAGATGCCAGCATGAGGATCAGACTCACACCGAAGGTGATCTGACCTTCCGTCTGTTGTTTGAAGAACAGCAGGGTGGTGCTTGCTACGCAAAACATCAGGCTCAGCACGCCCATAGTCTGCATGTGCTTGATGATCTGAATGCGCTTCCGCAAGCTGCGGATCTGCGCCAGCAGGATCGGCTCCTGCGTGGACTGCCAGTTTGCATGCAGCGCGCGCACCACGGCGGCCAATCCGAGGAAGCGATTGGTATAGGCCAGCATGAGCAGCGAGATCGCCGGGAAGAGCAGCGATGGGGTGGAGAGGGGGAGTTCTGGCAGTGTCATGGCTCGCCCCTTTCCAAGATTAAATCACGCGGTCATTCCCGCCGTCCACGGGGATCTGAGCACCGGTGACTTTGGCGAACAAGGGGGAGGCCATGGCGCTGACCATGTTACCGATGTCCTTGGACTTGATCTCCACCTTCATGAGGTTTTTGGTCTTGTACTCCTCGATGGTCATGCCGTAGCGCGTGGCGCTCTTTTGCAGGGCCTCGGGGGTCCAGAGCTTGGTGTCGAAAACGGCGTCTGGGTGGACGATGTTGACGCGGATTTTGTGCGGGGCCAGTTCAAGGGCGGCAACGCGGCAGAGCTGCGTGAGAGCGGCCTTGGAGCAGGAGTAGGCGGAGGCTCCGGGGCCGGGGGCTTTGAAATTACGGCTGCCGACGAAGATGATGCTGGCATCAATGCCTTGCTTCACGAAGGGGATGACCTTGTTCATCAGCTTTTGATGGCTGGTGAGGTTGATCAGGAGCGTGCGATCCCAATCGGTCTGCGCCATGACGTCGAGCGCGTCGTTCTTCGGGAAGATGCCGGCGTTGCTGACGACGATGTCGATGCCGCCGAACTCACGCACGGTGAAATCAATGGCGTCCTGCACCGGCTTGTCTTCGGTGAGGTTCACGACGATGCCGATGCCGCCGATCTTTTTCATGATGTCGGGGATGTCTTTGTCGATGTCGAGTCCGACCACTTGAGCGCCCTGCTCGGCGAGTGATTCGGCGATGGCGAAGCCAATGCCTGCCGCACAACCGGTGACGAGAGCGACTTTGCCCTGATGAACCTTGCGTGCCGGGCCTTTGCGCAGTTTGGCCTGCTCCAGATCCCAGTATTCGATTTCGAAGATGTCCTTTTCGGGAAGCGGCTGCCAGCCACCGGCGGATTCGCCGAGCTGCACCGTGGCAGCGGTCGATTCAGCGATGTCGGCGACGATCTTGGCGTCCTTCAGGGTGTCGCCAAAACTGACGACGCCTTGGTTCGGCCAGATGGCGAAACGGGGGGCCGCATCGAGCATGGTCTGGCCGCTGGCGTGGCGCTGGAAATAAGCGGCGTAGTCGTCAGCGTATTGCTGAACGCTGGCATCGAGGTCTGCGCCGATGAAGGCGGGAGCACGCTTGGTGCGGATGCTGTGATCCGGGGTCAGGGGGCCGCGAGTGCCGAAATCAGCGACGGAGGCGAGATTGGCATAACCCACGGCTTCGGGGGACGCATTGAGGCGGGCGATTTGTGGGAAACCACGGCGTTTGGAGACGGCCTGACGCAGTTTCGCGAGGGCCATGAGGTCTTCGGTGGCGGGAGCCGTGGCTGCTTGGGCACCTTTTTTGGCGAGATAGTCCTCTGCCATGGTCACCATCTCGATGTGCAGCTCGTAGCTTTTGCGAGCATCGTCATCGAAGGTGAAGAGGCCATGCTTGAGCAAGACCATGCCCTGGATGCCTTCCTGGCGCAGATCGCGGCCAGCGATGAGATCAGCGATGGTTTTGGCCAGAATGAAGCCGGGCATCACATACGGGACGATGATGACGCGCTTGCCGTAGACAATGCTGGCTGCCGGCGCGTTGGGGTTGGTCATGGCCGCACGTTGCTGCAGCACCATGTCCTCATCGCTCATGGTGGCGAGTTTGGACATCTTGACCAACGCCTCCATGCGCACGGGGGAGAATCCGGCGCGCTCGATGGTGGCGAGATCCCAGCCGCTGCCTTTGACGTAGCAGAGATTGACCGGATCACCGAAGAAGTCCTGCTCCGTGACCTTGACGGAGGTATTTCCGCCGCCGTGCAAGACGAGGGCGGAATTCCGGCCGAGCAGACGGGAGGTGTAAACGCGTTGTCCGAGCAGATCGGTGCCGAAAGTGGCGGCTTCTTGGTCGTTCCAGAGGGATTGCATGTGGGGAAATTGGGAATGCCAGACTTCCGATGGATGCGTCCCGGTGCAAGGGGATTTTCCCTTTCAAACGGGGGCGAGCGCCCGGTTTCGCATCTCTCCCAGAGTCCAATCGTATTCCCGCACCAGCTGATCCACCACATCTCCGCTGCGCATTTCCAGCGGCAGGACTTCCCAGGTGTAGGTTTCCATCTCGATGTGCTGGCATTTGGTGGGATTTTTGGCCAGCCAGTCCATGGCGCCGATCAAGTGATCCCGTGTGCTGTCAAAGCCGCCGCCGGGCTGAGCATGGATGGGGATGTGGAAATGCACGCGCCACTCCTCTCCGAGGATTCCAGGATTGGCCTGGGCAAACTGCAGGGCATCGGGCAGGTCCTTGAAACGGCGGAGCGGTTCGTCCTTGCCGTAGCTTGCGATGACCTGGTGGAAGTAGACCGGTTCATCGAAGGCGGGCAGCTGGGCGATGTTTTCCGGCGTGGGTTTCAGTTTAAGTGCCGAGCTGAAGTGGAGCTTGCTGAGCCGAATGCCGGCCCCGGTGATGCGCGACAGTGCTTTTTCGGCATCTTCGAATTCGATGGCGAGGTGGCAGGTGTCGTAGTTGAGGCCCACGAATTTGAAAAAGTCGCGGTCGCGTGGATTGCGGTCGAGGTAGAGCCCGAAAAACTTGAGAGTTTCACCGCTGGTCTCAAACAAGCCAAGGGGCTCCGGTTCCAGGCCGAGATGCAGGTCGTGCCCGCTTTGGGTGGCGACCTTTTCGATGTGCTCGCGGCACAGGCGCAGGTTGGTGAAAATAGCCTGCAGCTCATCGGCGCCGACGCCGAAGGTCTTGTGGGAGCCGGGCAGGGTGCTGACGCTGCCGCTCACGCCTGGGGGCAGCAACTGCGCGAGGATGTCGAACAGCAGGTTGGTGTAGGTGAGCCGCTCCGTGGTGCTCCAGTCTGGCTTGAAGACCTGCTCTTTGACCCGGGTGCCGTGGAATGAGCCGTAAGGGAAGCCGTTGATGGTGAAAACGTAGCAGCCGTTGGCATCCAGCCAGGCTTTGAATTCGTCGATTTTTCCCGGAGCGCTGAGTTCCACTGCTGCCTGCTGGCTGAGGCGGAGACCGATGCCGTAGGGCTTGCCGCCGCTGACGCGATCCCTGACCCGGAGGGTGTAGTTCTTGAGGCCACTCCAGGTTTCCTCCCACGTTTCGCCGCGGTGGATGTTGGTGCAGTAGCCGAGATGGATGCCGTGGTTGAGGAGCATGCTGCTAGGTGTGCAGCGCTGCGCCCGCCGTCAAATGAATCGTCGGGCTAGTTGGCTGGAGAGGGGGCTCTGTGTTTGCGAAACTGATTTGTGGAAAGCGGGCGTGGAGACGCTAGACGGCGGGCTGAGGACAGCCCAGCCCCTACCTTTGAGTGCATGCCGAGTGCAAAAAAAGCGGGCGTCTGGTCAAGACGCCCGCTGTATTAGCAAAACTGTTTTATATCCGATTAAGGAATCGGTTTGATGAAGATGTCCTTGTAAAACGTGGTGCTCTTGGGGTCGTGGCCCTGGATGGCGATGGTGCCTTCGCTGAGCTTGCGGCCGGGCATGTTTTTCAGTTCCTTGACGGGATCCCAGCCTTCGGGTTCGATGAAATCGACGGTGGTCTTGCCGTTGACGGAGAGGGTGATGTGCTTGCCTTCGACCTTGATGTTGTAGTCAAACCATTCGCCGTCCGTGCTTGGAGCCAGGGGGACTTTGATGTGTTTGCCGCCTTCGGGTTCCTTCTGGCCGTCGAGGAGGGCAAGGATGTTGATGACACCGTAAAGGCTGCCGGTTTTCTTGGGGTCGGTGTGGGTGCTGTTGACCTGGCACTCAAAACCTTTGTCCGGCCAGCCTTTTTCCTGATACTGGGTGTGGAAGTAAACACCGCTGTTGGAGCCGGGGGTGGTCTTGACCTTGAGTTTCAGCTCGAAGCTCTGGAACTTGGCTTCACCGTTCGGGCCGACGTAGAAGAGGTGGGCACGGCCGCCGCTGACCTTGAGTTCGCCATTTTCGACGGTGAAGACGCCTGGGACTTCTTCGTTGGACTTCCAGCCGGCGAGATCCTTGCCATTGAACATGGAGATCCAGCCGTCATCTGCGGCCTGGACGGAGGTGAATGCGAGCGCCGCAAGGGCGGTGAGAGTGAGTTGTTTGAGCATAGAGAGAATGGGTTAACGTGATGGCAATGACGCGTCTAACGAGTGAACTGGAAAGACAGGGACAGGCTGGAGCCGAGTGATGGCTCAGCTGGCCTTTTTGGTCTTTTTCACCGCAGGGGCGGCACTGAGCGGGCTGTCAATCGCAGCCTTTTTGACGGCGGGCGCGCTGAGGTGGCTTTGGAGCACCGTGTTGTTTACACCGAGGAATTTGGCGGTGCGGTCGGCGTCCTCGCTGAAATGGCGGAAAGCGAGGCGGGAGAGCTCGCGCTCCACCCAAGGAAGGAGCTCAATGTCAGGGCTTTTTTCAGCCACGCTGACGAGCATGCTCAGGGCATCGCGCATGCGGGTGACGGTGCTTGACGGATCCATGTGGCGGGCGCCTTTGCTGCCAAGGGGGATGTCGGAGGGCAGGAGGACGTCTGAATTGCAGAGGGCGCAGGCGCGCTGAATGGTGTTCTCCAGTTCGCGCACGTTGCCGGGCCAGTCGTAGGCGTCGAGCATGTCGAGCGCATCATCGGTGAAGCGCATCTGGGGCCCACGGCGGCGTGCCGAGAGACGGTGGAGGAAGAACTCGGCCAGAGTGCGCACGTCCTCGCGGCGCTCACGGAGCGGCGGAATGTGGATGCGCACGACGTTGAGGCGGTAGAACAAGTCCTCGCGGAAATTGCCCTTGGCGACTTCGTCTTCGAGATTTTTGTTGGTGGCGGCGAGCACTCGCACGTCGGTCTTGAGCGTCTGATTGCTGCCGACGCGGGAATACTGGCCTTCCTGAAGCACGCGCAGCAATTTGCTCTGCACGGCAAGAGGCATGTCGCCGATTTCGTCGAGGAAGAGAGTGCCGCCGTCGCACTGCTCAAAGCGGCCAACACGCTGGTTCACCGCGCCGGTGAAAGAGCCTTTCTCATGGCCGAAGATTTCGCTTTCGAGCAGGTTGTCAGGGATGGCCGTGACGTTGATGGCGACAAATTCCTTCTGTGCACGAGGACTGAACTTGTGGATGGCTCCAGCGACGAGTTCCTTGCCGCAGCCGCTTTCTCCCGTGATCATGACGGGGGCGTCAGAGCGGGAGACGCGGCCGATGAGCTTGAACACCTCCTGCATGGGGGCAGAGCGGCCGATGATGGTCTCCTGAATCGATTCGGTGGGGACCTCGGCGGCTTGCGCGCGGGTGGCCTTGCGTGCCTCGATGGAGGTGAGGGCGCTTTCGACGACGGTGCGCAGTTCGTAAGGCAGGCGTTCTTTGCCCAGCACGTCGTAGGCACCGAGACGCATGGCCTCGATGACGTGGCTGGTGGTGGCGGTGCCGCTGAACAGGATGACCATCGACTGTGGATCGGTCTGCCGCAGGCGCTTGAGAAGTTCGATGCCGGTGGTGCCGTTGAGGCGGACCTCACAAAGCAGAAGGTCTGCCCGCTTTTTGATGTAGGAGGCCAAGGCGTCTTCGGCCCGCTCAAAGGTGCTGATGGAAACGCCCGGTGCTTTCAGATGGGCGGCAGCCCATGCGAGGAAGTCGGCATCTGGATCCACGATGACAAGGTGGGTGTCCGGGTTATCTGGCATTAGAGCGTTTATTTGGGTTGGAACTGCGTTATCGCAGCAATTGGTGGGGAGGTCAACATTCGTCATACGCCCCCGAAGCGGCGGTGGCGCTGGTGAAAGGCACGAATCGCAGTTTTCAGGTCTTCCTTGGAGAAGTCCGGCCAGAGCTTTTCAGTGATGTAAAATTCGGTGTAGCTGACCTGCCAGAGCAGGAAGTTCGACAGCCGCATTTCGCCGGAAGTCCGGATCAGGAGGTCAGGATCTGGATAGTAGCGGGTGTAGAGATGCTTGCCGAACATTTCGACATCAATCATGGCCTTGTCGAGGTGGCCGCTTTCTACGCTCTGCAGCAGGCTTTTTACGCCGTCGATGATCTCTTCACGCCCGCCGTAGCTGAGGGCCAGAATCAGCGTGAGGCCGGTGTTTTGCGCGGTTGCTTCGATACAGCGGTGGAGCTCGTTCTGGCAGGATTGGGGTAGGTCATGCAGGCGGCCGATGGACTGGAGCCGGACATTTTGCTTCATCATGAGCGGCAGTTCACCGCGCAAAAAGATCTCCAGCAGCTTCATCAGCGCCTCGACTTCACGTTTGGGGCGCTTCCAGTTTTCTGAAGAAAAGGCGTAGAGAGTGAGGAATTCGACGCCTATCTCGCTGCAGCCCTCCACGACACGGCGAACGGTTTCTGCTCCGGCACGGTGACCTTCGGTTCGCGGCAGACCGCGCTCTTTCGCCCAACGGCCGTTGCCGTCCATGATCATGGCGATATGGCGGGGGATGGGTTTCAGATCATCATTAGGGCGACTAAGCAGCACATGCGTTAAGTTTTTTGCGCACGATGAATCCCGGCACCACAGCCAGTCTGATCTGCCCGGCCTGCGGTCAGGCATTTCTCTCCATGCAGCAAAGCATGGAGGGCATGGTGCAGTGCCCGCACTGCGCGCACAATGCGCTACGCAGCTACTTCGGAACGCATGCCCAAGTGGCGGGAGTGGCGCAGGTGCGGCGGCGTGTGTCCCAGCAGCAGCCGCTGCAAAGCATGCTGGCGCCCACGCAGCCGCAGCAGGAAATTCGTGCCATTTCTCAGCCAGCAGCATGGCCGCCACCGCCGCCGATTCAGGCATCTGCAAATTTCACGGCACGCCAGACGTTGCAGCATTCACAGGCGCTGATGCCCACGGGGGCGCCGCCACCGCCGTCTGAGGAATTTAAGACGCCGCCGCATTTGCGCAGGTCACCTTGGCGCGGTGCGTTCATCCTGCTGGCTTTTACCGTCGTGTGCGGTGGCGCGCTCTGGTTGTGGTGGGACAGCGTCAACGCACCCGTGGTCAAACCCATTGCGGACGTGGCGCCACCTCCCGTCAAGGCAGTGGTGAAGATTGATCCAGTTGTTCCTAAAACGCAGATCGCCCGTGCGGTGATACCTGCTCCGGACGTCGGGGCTGTGGCTGAGGATGCCAAAGCTTTGATCACGGAATTGTTCGCAGCGGACACTGCTGAACGCCGGGCCGCATGCATCCACGATGCCGCCAAATACAGCGCCGAAATCGAAGCGCAGTTTGGTGCCGTGGGTGACAAAAAGACGGAACTGAGGCTGCTCTCACGCATTCCCGGCCTGCCGCAGACGCTGCCGGGCGGCCAGCAGGTGCCGCTGTTCAAGCTGGTGACCTCGGCGTGTACCAATGGCGCGCTGATTCGTCTGGAGGCGGGAGCTGATGGCAAGCGCCGCATCAGCTGGCCCCTGCTGCATGAAACGCATGCTGCAGCACTGGCTGCCTTTCTGAAGCAGCCGGCGGGGGAGGCCGCGTGGTTTCACGTCGGCCTGCGGCCCAGCCATGGTCTGGATATTGCAGCGGAGCTGCGGCCCCGATACATCACCTTTGATGTGCAGGTATCGGCTGGCAGCGAGCCACATTTCGTGGCGTGTGTGGAGCGTGACACGCCGCTGGGGCGCTTCATGAATCGGGAAAGCGAATGGGGGAAGTCCTGCCTTGCACGCCTACTTTTGCGAAGGCTCGACATTCAATCTGATGCTCCTTGTCTGCTGGTTATCGATTGTGAAGGCGCTCCCGAACGCTGAAGAGATACAGCGATAGTGGCGGTGTTCTCGAACGGTGAAGAGATGCTGCGATTGTGAAGGCGTCTCCGAATGCTGAAGAGGCACAGGCTGTTCGCCTGTGCCTCCGCATGTTGACTTACTGAGTCCGCCGGTTGCTATGAATCCTTGGGCGGTTCACTGGAGCGTTTCTCATCCTCGCGGGCGAGTTCCTCCAGCGTCATTTCCCTGGGCGGAAGGTCTGCCGGATCTTCATCAGGCATCTTCGAGCTTTGGTCTTCGCCAAGATTTTCCATGTCAGGTTTTTCGACCTCGGGAGGCGGAGCGGACGGTTTGGCGGCAGGGGACTGGTAGTCGTCCTTGTCATCTTCTTCGTCGTCGCCTGAGGACCAGGGATTGTAGTTTTCGTTGTCCCAGTCGTCATTGACGGACTTCTCCAGTTCCTTGGCGTCCTTGTCGATGTCGGCGTAGTACTCAGGGTAGGCTGCACGGTCTTTCTTTTCCATGGTGTAAGCGAGCCACACACAGATCGCGTAGAGAACGTAGAGGGGACCCGACATCAGCATCAGTGTGAACACATCCGGCGTCGGAGTGATGATGGCCGCAAACAGCGTGATGGCCACGATGGCGTGACGCCAGGTGGACTTCATGATCTTGTAGTTCAGGATGTCGAGCTTGACCAAGGCCATGACAATCACCGGCAGCTCGAAGGAGATGCCGAAGACAAGAATGAAGCGTGTGGTGAAGGTGATGTATTCGTTCAGAGCCCACATCTGCTTTGCCCCCACGGACGCGGCAAACTCGGCAAAAAATTGCAGCGCTTTTGGCAGCACGACCCAGTAGGCAAAGGTGGCTCCGGAAAGAAAGAGGCCCGTGCCGATGGCGATGGCAGGGAAAATCAATTTTTTCTCATTCTGTTTCAGTCCCGGCAGGATGAACTGGAGCAGGAAGATGAGGAGCAGCGGGAAGGATATGATGACCGCCGCAATGAGCGACACGTTTACCGCCATCATGAAAGGGCCGGCCACGTCGATATTGATCAAAATCGAACGCGCTTCCTCGATGTTTTTGGCAAAGCCTGCCAACACCAGAGGGTATAGAATGGCAATGAACAGCTGCTGGTAGAAGAAGAAGGTGCCGATCGTGGAAATGATCAGCGTCATAACGATGCGCACAATCATCGTGCGCAGATCTTCGAGATGCTCGAGGAATGGTTTTTCCTCATCGCCTTTGCCGCTGAGGTTCATGGCGACTTTATCGCGAACTTTGAAGACTTTTTGAAGAATGCCGGACCACATGGGAATGAGAGGGGGGAAGGGGAGTTGCGGATGCGTAGGACTACGGCAGTCCTTGGGCCGCGATCCGCGCGTAGAGAGCCAGCGTCAGGGCGTTGGTGATCACATTGGCAGCAATCATCCCACGCAGTTCTCCCGCGCTGACAAACCGCACGTCGCTGATGTGCTCGCTTCCGTCCGGTTCAGGACGGCTGACGACACACACGGGCTTCGCCGTAAACAGATAAACGATCTCGTCGGTAAAACCTTGCGAAGGAAAAAACCAGCCGAGGGATTGCAGGGTGCCCAGATCGGGGTGAAGGGCGCAGCCGCACTCCTCACGCAGTTCATTCTGAATGGTGTGGATGATGGACTCACGGGTCACGGCGGTATCGATCTGACCGGCGGGGAATTCCCACAAAGTCTGCATCACCGGCAGGCGCTCCTGGTGCACCATGACAAAACGACCGTCCTCTAGAACGGGGGCGATGGCCACGGCGGCCTTGCGCTTCACCACCATCCAAGGCACTTCGGACTTGCGGCTGGGGGTTGTGAAAAAGGCTTTTTCGACACCGATGTGCGGATTGGCAAACAGCACCTCGCTGCGGGTTTTCTGCCAGCCGGATTCGGCCCCAGGGGTGTAGAGTTCAAAATCCGGGATCTGCATGCCGGTCACTCGGGGGTCAAGGCTTTGCGCCAGCGGGCCAGCTGCGCTTTCACATTCTGCGGCGAAGGCGCACCGATGCCCTTGCGCGCGGCCATGGCGGTTTCCAGGTTCAGGCACGCGGTCACATCGGCGCCGAAGGCCGGGGAGAAGCGCTGGAATTCCTCCAGAGTCATGTCACCAAAGGCGCGCTGCTGCTCGATGGAGTAGGCGACGAGCTTGCCGATGACTTCATGGGCCTGACGGAAGGGAACGCCATGATTGACGAGGTAGTCGGCCAGATCGGTGGCCAGCAGCATTGGGTCGCTCGCGGCGGCGGTCGTTTTGGCGCGGTTCACGTCCATGCCGGTGATCATCTCGGTGAACACCTGCAGAGCGATGACGCTTGTGTCGATGGAGTCAAAAAGGGGTTCCTTGTCCTCCTGAAGATCGCGATTGTAAGTCATCGGCAGACCTTTGAGAAGGGTGAGGATGCTCATGAGGTTGCCGATCAGGCGCGCCGATTTACCGCGGGTGAGTTCGGCGACATCCGGGTTCTTTTTCTGCGGCATCAAGGACGAGCCGGTGGTGTGGGCGTCGCTGAGAGTTACGAAGCCAAACTCGGCGCTGGCCCAGAGGATCACGTCTTCGCTAAGGCGGGAAAGGTGGACGCCTAGGAGGGAGATGGCGAAGAGGAGTTCGGCGACGAAATCACGGTCGCTGACTGCATCCATGGAGTTTTGAGTCACCGATGAGAATCCAAGCTGTTGAGCCACGAATTCGCGATCGATGATGATGGTGCTGCCGGCCAGGGCGCCGGAGCCGAGGGGCATGACATTGAGGCGTTTGCGGCAGTCCGTGAGGCGATCGGAGTCACGGGACAGCATTTCCACGTAGGCCAGGAGATGATGGGCGAAGAGGACGGGCTGGCCACGCTGGAGGTGGGTGTAGCCGGGCATGACGGTGTCACCGCCGCGCTCGGCGCACTCGATGAGAGCGGCCTGCATGGCGGAGATAAGATCGATGATGCGGGTGATTTCCGCCCGGCAGTAAAGGCGCACGTCCGTGGCCACCTGGTCATTCCGGCTGCGGGCGGTGTGGAGTTTGGCACCTGAGGGGCCGATGCGCTTGGTCAGCTCCGACTCGATGTTCATGTGGACATCTTCGAGCGACTCCTTGAACTCAAAGTTTCCTGATTCGATCTCCTGGCGGATGGTCAGCAGGCCTGTTTCGATCTGCTGCTGCTCCTCGGCGGTCAAAATGCCGGCTTTGAGCAGGCCTTTGGAATGCGCGATGGAACCAGCGATGTCATGGGGGTAGAGCCTCCAGTCAAACGACACGGATTCTCCATAGCGCTGAACGAGAGCGCTGGTTTCCTGAGCAAAACGGCCTTTCCACATAATTTCGAGGGCGCGCAGACTAGCGGCTTTCAGAGCCGGTGCAACCCCTGTGGCAAGGGGGTGAAAACAGGCGGTGCGAGTAACCCGTGCGCAAAATCTGCATTAAGTCCGCATTTGCCAGAATCGCAGTTCTTGTTAATCTCAATCAACGTTCTGCGACAGAGTCTCAGTTGCAGGACCGTTATACTTTCATGTACGCCGCCACCCTTGCTGAACTTCCTGTAGGCACAGATGCCATCGTCCAAGCCATGCCCACCGGGCGTTCGGGGCTGACGCGGCTCCGAGAAATGGGCATTGTCCCGGGAACCCGCGTCCGTGTGACGCGTCGTGCGCCGCTGGGCGAACCCATCGAAATTTGCGTGCGCGGTTCCCATCTCTCCATGCGCAATCATGAGGCGGCATTCATCGCCATCTCCCCCGCCGCCGCATGAGCCAGGCCACGTCTGAACCGCCACTCATCGCCATTGTGGGCAACCCGAACTCCGGGAAAACCACACTTTTCAACCTGCTTACCGGGTTGAAGCAAAAGGTGGCGAACTACCCTGGGGTGACCGTCGAAAAGAAGATCGGCGAGTGCTACAGCCAGCATGGTAAAAAACTGAGGCTGATTGATCTGCCGGGGGCTTACAGCCTGAATGCGCGCTCGCCGGACGAAGCCGTGCTGCGTGATGTTTTGCTGGGGCGCCGGCCTGATACGCCGCGCCCGGACCGGGTGGTGTGTGTGGTGGATTCGGCCAATCTGGAGCGCAATCTTTACATGGTCAGCCAGGTGCTGGAACTCGGCCTGCCGACGATTCTGGTGCTGAACATGATGGATGTGGCGGTGCAGCGTGAGTGGCGCATCGACGCGGCCAAGATGTCCGAACTGCTCGGGGTCGTGGTGGTGCAAACGCAGGCGGTGAGTGGTCAGGGGCTGATCGAACTGAAGCTAGCTCTGAGTCGTGAAGACCTCACACCGCCGAAGTGGCAGAGCGCGAAGCTGCCTGAAGGGGTGCGAGCCGCACTGGAACAAAGCCGCGGCACTTTGTGCCAGACGGGAGCGATTCACAGCCGCGCTTCATTGCTGGAGCCGCTGTATTTGCTGTCCGATCACAATCCGACGCACGATGGCATCGCTGACGCGCAGATCGGTCGCATCCAGGAACTGCGCAGCAGCATGGAAGCGAGCTTTCCGGGCTGGGAGGACGAGCTCGTCGCTGAGCGTTACCGAGGCATCGAGAAACTGTGCGAGCAGGTCTTGAAGCGGCCTGATCAGGAGATCGAAACGATCACCACGAAAATTGACCGCGTGCTGTTGCACCCGGTGCTTGGATTCGTGAACCTGCTGCTGGTGCTCGGGCTGCTG
>JAPLUN010000562.1 GCA_026397715.1 Verrucomicrobiota bacterium | reverse complement strand
ATCGGCCGGTGGGGGCTCGACTTCGAAGACGTCGAGGGCGGCGCCGGCGATGGTGCCGTCGGTGAGGGCCTGAGCGAGTGCGGCGTCGTCGATGAGACCGCCGCGTGCGCAGTTGATGATGCGGCAGGTCTTCTTCAGGGTGGCGAGACGCTTGGCATTGATCATGTGCTTCGTCTCAGGAGTCAGCGGCATGTGCATGGTGATGTAATCAGCCTGCACGATGGCGGCGTCGAGGTCCTCGCAGAGGGTGACTCCGAGGCTTTCGGCGCGGTTTTTGGAGAGGTAGGGGTCGTAGGCGACGACGCTCATGCCGAAGGCTTTGGCGCGCTTGGCGAACTCGGCGCCGATGCGGCCCATGCCGAGGACGACGAGGGTCTTTTCAAACACTTCGGTGCCCTTGAACTTGGCGCGGTCCCATTTGCCGCTGACGATGGTGGCGTGGGCCTGGGGGGTCTTGCGGGAGAGGGCCATCATGAGGGTGAAGGCCTGCTCTGCGGTGGAAATGGTGTTGCCGCCGGGGGTGTTCATGACGACGACGCCGCGCTTCGAGGCGACGGGGACGTCGATGTTGTCCACGCCGACGCCGGCGCGGCCCACGACTTTGAGGTTGGGGGCGGCTTCGAGGACCTTGGCGGTGACTTTGGCGCCGCTGCGGACAATGATGGCATGGGCTGTGCGGGAGGCCTCGATCATGGCGTCCTCGGCTTTGAGATTCATGTTCACCTCAACAGAGAAGGACGGCTCCGCTTTGAGCAGGTCAATGCCTTTGCTCGAAATGGGGTCGTTGTTGCCGGCGATGAGGATATTGAACTTGGACATGTTGGGGTTGGGGGGAAAGGGGGCGCAAACTAGCCACCTTTATCCGCTGCTCAAGGAGCAATGCGTGCTGGACAGAATCGAGTGGGAGCGTTCATATAGTGCTATGTTTGCAGGAACTACGTTAGAAAAATCCATGCCCGCTTTGATCGGCCCTCTCTCTTTGCAAGAAATGGGCGCTGCGGCGGGGGCCGTCCTGCTGCCGGTGCTAATCACGTGGCTGGTGATGAGGGGCAAACTCAAGCGTTTGGAGCGCGAATCGAGCGCGGCGCTGGAGCAGCTGCGCACGGAATCTGGGGCGGCGCTGCAGGCGGCGCAGGCCAAAGCGGCCGCCGAGGCTGCGGAATATGCCCAAAACAGCGCCGCAGCCGCGACGAGCCTTGCGGATCTGCAGCAGCGCTTTAGCACGCACCGGGAGGTGGCGGAGCGCCGTGCGAACGATGCCTCCCAGCAGATCACGCGCCTGGAGGCGGATCTGGCGGCGACGCGCGAGGTGGCGGCGCAGTTGGTGCCCACGCAGAGCCGCATCAAGGATCTTGAGACGGCGCTGGCGGCGGAGCAGGGCCGGATGAAGGCGCAGGAGCAGGCCATCGCGGCGACGAATGCGCGTGCGGCTGACTTTGAAAAACGGATGATCGAGGCCCAGGAGCTGGTGATCAAGCACAAGGCGGAGATGCAGGCAAGCCTGGTGGAATTGAAAAAAGTCCGTGATGAGCAGGCGGCCTATGCGGCTGCGGGTGGCGCCGAGGCGGAGCTGGCGAAGGCCCGCGAGGCCACCCAGGTGGCCGAGGGGAAGATCACCAACCTGCAGCGCGCCCTGAAGGCGGCGGAGGCGCGGGTGGAGATGGTGCAGAAAGAATTCATGAATGCCGTGGGCCTCTCGACCGCCCCGAGTCCGAATGCGTCTGCGAGTGCCAGCGACAAAAAACTGCGGGAGCAGGAGGAGAAGCTGGCCCAACTGGAAGCTGAATCGCGGAAGCGTGCGCGTGAAGATGGGTACAAGATCGCGGAGCTGGAGTATCGCCTGAGCGAGGCGCTGGAGGCGGTTAAGAATGCGCTGGTGGAGGCCAAGTCCAAGGCTGTGGCGGTGGTGGAGCCGGTAGCGGTAGAGCCAGCAGTGGCGGCGGTGGAGGCAGCGCCAGCGGTAGAGGCAGAGCCGCCCGTGGTGGAGCAAGCGCCAGCGGTCGAACCGGTGGTGCCGCCCGCCGTTGTGGTGAATGAAGTTCCGGTGGCAGAGGTGCCTGTAGTGGAGGCTCCCGCAGTTGAGGCTTCCGTGGCAGATTTACCGATGGCCGAGCCTCAGGAAGCAGGCATACCAATGACGGCAGCTCCCGAAACAGGCATATTGATGGCAGAGGCCCCTGTGGCAGATGCCCACGCTCCGGAAGTCCCGCCGCCTGCGGCGACGGAGACGCCAGTTTAATTCGCACTTCACCCATTTAGTGGGGACTCTTTGGGCAATTTTTTCCAACCAGCCACGTTCTATCCGCTCGCATGAAATTCACTCTCGCATTCATCACCCTGTTTTCTGTCACTGCGCTCTCGGCCGCAGACTGGTCACGCTTTCGCGGCCCGAACGGCGCCGGAGTTGCCAACACCACCGGCCTGCCAGCGGTGGTGGATGACAGCACGACGGTGTGGAAGGTTGCTCTGGGCAAAGGGTGGTCTTCGCCGGTGCTGTGGCAGGACATGGTGATCGTGACGGCGGAAACGGGCGCGACGAAGCGTGCGGTGATCGCGATTTCCGCGAAGGATGGCAAGGAGTTGTGGAAGCATGAGGAGGAATTTGTGCCGCACCCGATTCACAAGACCTACAACACTTATGCCAGCAGCTCTGCCTTTGTGGATGCGGAGCGCATTTACATCAACTGGAGCAGCGGCACGAACATCCAGGCGCTGGCGCTGGATCACACGGGCAAGCTGGTGTGGCGCAATGACCATGTGGCGGATTACATCCATGAGCATGGCACGGGGATCTCGCCGGTGGTGGTGGACGGCCTCATGATTGTGCGCAGCGAATTCGACTGGCAGCGCGATGGCAAGGCGTACACCGAAGATCCTGAGCAGCAGAAGTGGAAGAGCTGCATCGTGGCGCTGGACGCCAAAACGGGCAAGCAGGCGTGGAAGCTGGACATCCCGAACTGCCTGAACACTTTCTCCACGCCAGTGGTGCATGAGCTGAAGGGCGGCGCGAAGGAACTCATCTGCGCGGACACGGGCAGCGGGGTGATGGGCATCGCGCTGAAGACGGGCAAGATCAACTGGCAGCACAATCCGGGCTACAAGCAGCGCAGCCTGGGCTCCGGGGTGATCAGCGATGACTTCTACTTCTGTACCTTCGGCACCGGCGGCGGCGTGAAGGAGATCGCGGCGCTGGACCTCAAGAGCGGCAAGCCAGTGTCTGTGCCTTTCGACATTCCGAAGGGCCTGCCCTATGTCCCCTCCCCTCTCGTGATTGGCGAGCACATG
>JAPLUN010000564.1 GCA_026397715.1 Verrucomicrobiota bacterium | reverse complement strand
GCATGCTGCCGGCGGAGGCGCTGGCGGAGCCGCGTTTTCACCATCAGTGGAATCCTGATGAGCTGAAGATTGAGAAGGCGTTTGGAGAGGGCACGCTCACGCGTGTGAAAGCGCTGGGGCATAAGCTGGCGGAGTCGGAGGGGTTTGGGGCGTGCCAGGCGATCTATTTTGACCGTGAGAAGAAGCTCTTTTTTCCTGCGAATGATCCGCGAGTACCGGGCAAGGCGGATGGGAAGTGAGGGGAGGATTTTATACCGCTTTGTGAACGCTCGTCCGGAACCGCTTGAAGGCGGGACTACAAAACGTGGGCTGGGTGTGCGCTGTCTGGGGGCAAAGGCGAAGAGGTCGCTTACTCTTCGCGGAGTTTCCGGCGAAGGGTGGCGCGATTCATTTTCATGGCGGTGGCGAGGCGGGTGGGCTTGCCATCGAAGCGCTTGAGCAGTGTGTCCAGCATGGTGGCCTCCACCGTTTCGAGAAGGTGATCATACGCTGGCATCATTTCATCGGTGCCGGTGGTCTTTTGATCCAGCCAGGCGTGGATGGCACGTTTCATCGTTTCTTCGAGATGATTGGACTCCTCGGTCTTCACGATGCTGGCGGGCAGATGATGGGGTAAAATGGTGCCGCCGCTGCAGACGGCGGCGGCATGGGCCATGGCGGCTTTCAGTTCGCGAACGTTGCCCGACCAGGTGTGGGCTTTGAGCGCAGCGAGAGCCTCAGCGGAAAGCACCTGCCCACCCAAAAAGGAGACTGCCAAAGCGGGGATGTCCGAGGTGCGCTCGCGCAACGGGGGCAGCAGGACCTGAAGGACTGCGAGCGCGTAAAACAAGTCTTCACGCAGGTGGGGTGCGGCCTCCTGACTGGATGCGCTGAAGAGGCGGGCCTTGAGCATGCCAGAGCTGAGACGATGCATGAGTGCTGCCTGGAGCGGCTTTGACCATGCGCTGATTTCATCGAGAAAGAGGACGCCATCCCCTGCTCTGCTGATGGCTTCATCCAATGCGGCTTCGGCACGATTTTCGGACCATTCATCGGCACGGAATATGATCAGCGGTTTTTCAGAGCGAGCACTGTGGCGATGAATGACCTGCGCGGCCAGGCTCTTGCCGCTGCCGGGGGGACCTTGCAGAAGGACGGGCGCGTCATTGCCACTGGCCTGGGCAATGACGGCGAACGCACGCTGCATGGGCTCGCTGTTGCCGATCATGGTGGTGTCTGCACGCTGCTCAGTTTTCACGGGTGCGAAGACTTCGCGGATGGCCCGCTGGATATCGGCGAGATTTAGAGGCTTGAGAAAATACTCACGAGCGCCGAGACGCTTTGCCTCAAGAGCGGTGTCGAGCGTGCCGTGAGCGGTGATGATCATCACGGGGGGCGGCTGGGGGAGAGACTGGATTTTTTCCAGCACCTTCAGGCCGCTCATGTCCGGCAGGCCGACATCGAGGATGATGAGCGCGAAGGATTGCGCTGCGAGCTTGTCGATTCCCCCCTGCCCTGAAGCGGCTACGACGGGTGTGGCATCCAAGCGACGCACCACGGTGGAGAGTGCAGCGGCGAGGGCGTATTCGTCTTCGATGATGAGGATGG
>JAPLUN010000133.1 GCA_026397715.1 Verrucomicrobiota bacterium | reverse complement strand
GCCTGCAACAGCACTACGACTGGAATGCGCCGCTGTACCTCATCGGCGCTTTGTTCCTCGTGGGAGCCGCAGCGTGGGGATTCATCAATCCGCAGCGGAAGATTTTTGAGTAGGCAGGCCACCACCGGGTAAAAATGGATTCAGATGGGTCATGCATCTCTTTTCCCACCCGATGCAATCACTAGTCTGCAAGTTCCATCATTTGTCCCATTCATAAGCTCGCTCAAGAGCATCCTTGATTTGGGATGGAGGCAACGGCGGTTTTGCACCGAACAGCAGTACTTCAAATGCGGATTCCACACAGTCTCCCACAAAAACCATGCCTTCGTCGTCGATGGCATAAAACCGGCCATGCTCGTCGATCCAGAGAAGGCAGCTGTCTCCCATATAATTGGAGGCTGCCAGGGGACAGCATTTTGCGCCCACCACAGCCTGGGCCTTCTCAAATAAAGCTATAGAACTCAAATCGGTCGGCTGAATGGGTTCGGTCCAAAGGAGATGCGCTATCGACAGCCGACCAAAACGCCTCACAAACGAAGCCGCCACAGGCAGCCATCGCTCACCCAGAGCAGCTTGGTAATCCCTTTCAATCTCGGCCATATCACGGCTCTTGTTCCATCCAGCTTCCCGCAGTGCTTTCCACACTCTCACACTAAAGCCGGACGACTCCTGCTCCAAACGATCCCGCCGTCCTCCAAAGATCATTTCCAGAATACGCATAGCATCAATGCGGGTTTTCTAACCACAGGATGGCACTCATGCCAGACTTAATTTTTCCTCCAGCAAGGCCCAGCGTGCCTGATCCATCCAAACCGGGGATCAAGACAATCCATCTCCTGCGACCGACCGCACCAAACCAAACCTCCCCAGCCCCCTTCGGGAAATCAAAAGCGCTTCAATCCCCAGCCTGGATTCCGGCGATTATGCCTGATGACCCACACGCGGGCGTAGTCACCCCGGATGTCGTAAAGGAAGTGGTAGGGAAAGCGGTCGAAGTTGCACCGCCGCAGTCCGCAGGCGTCGAAATGGAAAAAGCGCGGATTCTCCGCCACCTTCAGCAGCCCCGTCTGGAATTCGCCGAAAAATTCCTCCGCGAGCGCCGGTGAAACCTCGTCGTATTTTTCCAAAATAGCGTCCAGATCTGCCTGAACTCGTTGGTGAAATCTAACGCGCACGGAAGCGAAGCCCGGAAACGAGCTGGTCAAAAGTGAGCATCACCTCATCATCAGCATCCCCTTCCCTCACCCGGCTCATCACTTCCTCATCTGAAACGCCATGGTGCGGCTTTTCAAGCCCATGCAGCAGCCGGGCCGCCAGAGAAGCCCGGTCATCCTCAGAAAGCTTCGCCGCCTCCGCCGTGAGTTCATCCAGTTTCATGGAGTGCAGGATACGCACTCGCACGGACTCTGCCAGCAGGTTTTGCAGGAGCGCGCAGCTCTGTGAAAGGATTGATGCGCCAGGCTTTGCTCATGGCTGGGAGCGCCGATGTCCACATCGGCTCCGGGCGAGCGGCCTTGGGGCTCGCGTGTGCCGGTCAGATCTCCGCCTATTTTTCTGCTAACATCTCCAAACCTAACCACCGAAACCTCCAAAACAGGGTATTGGGGGTATCGATGGTTTTGGAGGTGCTTTCTGGAGGGGAAATTTTTTTTCGCGCAGGGACGGAAAGAGTCTCATCGGCTGGATTCTCATCTTGGCATGAGAAGTTCACAGATCGGCGTAACACAAGACAGGATACTCGTGGTTATGAGACACTCGCAGACAGGGCGAACGCAGCATCATAGGTGTCAAAAGCATGTCCCGAATCGACCATTTGGATATTGGATGATGAACACCTTCCATCCTGCACCACCTTTTCATCCATGATTTTGGAGATGTATACCCAGACTGGATACTTCGAAATACTGGTCAAACTGTGCTGGCCAACGACAAGCACCTTTTCGAGCGACTCTTTAGTCTGAGGGTCTATTACTGGAGGTTCTATGCTTACGAGCAAATAACCTGATCTGGAGTGAACAACAACTGGTCCTTCAATCCAGCATCTTAGCGGACCACGAAACGCGCAGGATTCGCTGGAGGCCAGATAAAAGCTGGGAGTGTCTGATCTCACATTTAGGGGAATAGTCTCAATTTAGTCGACTGTCTCTTACCCACCACCGACAAATGCGGCAAGGAGTAAATACGCTGAAATCCTTTACCCTAGCCTGCATTCAACCCCTCCCTTGCAAAAAATATTCCCCCTGTAAAAACAGCCTCCGAAACCATCGTAACCCTCAATACCACGTTCTGGTTTTCGGAGGTTCAGGAGGACGGATGCACCGTATTTTCCGCCAGCGGATTAAGCCGGTAGGTGACGGTGGGGCGTCCGCCTTTGATCGTGGTGGGCTGCACGGTGGCAATGAGCCAGCGGTGGTCAGCAAGGATCTCACAGGCCGCCTCCACTTCGTCCGGTCGGGTCAAACCACTCCATCCTTTAAGCCGCACTTCGCGCGCCTTGAACTCCGCAGGTAATCCCGCAGTCCCATCGCACAGTTTCTTGAGCAGGGCGTGCACGGCATCGCTCTCGGCGATGACGCCGGAGCCGAAGACGCGGAGTGCGTGGGATTCGAGGCAGTCGGCCATGGCGATGGCGCGCTCCAGGGCGGCGAGGTGGACCTGGCCGAGGCTGGATTCGCTGGCGTGGATGAGCACGGCGAGGGCGGGTACCAGCTTGCGGTATTTCCCTATATGCGCCTCAAAGGCCGGTGGCAGGATGCCGCTGCGGAGGCGGTGCTCCAGCTCGCTGCGCCAGTGGCCGAAGCGCTCCTGCGAATCGGGTGCAAAGCGGAAGGTGGGGATGCCATCGTCGTTGAGCGGCACGCCGGACTTTTGCAGCACCTGCGGCGTGAGGTTTTCAAAGTAGAGGAAGGTGTTCGAAGCCTCAAACTGGGCGCTGCGATCCAGCGGGCGGTCGATGTCCTCCCAGTGCGGGTTCACGTCCGGCCAGACCATGAGCGAGAAGCGCTGCAGGAAGCCATCGGCCCCTGCGCTGTGCCCATTCGCGGCACGCACATGCGCGGCGATGACGCCGGGCTGGATGCTGCCGAGCAGGCTCACGGCGCAGGCCTCGATGTGACGGCGGCCACGACCGATGCGGTCAAAGGTGAAGCCCTCCTTGCCGCTCCAGGCCTGCAGCAGAAAGGCGCGCAGGGACTGGTTGCCATCCTTTTCCAAAAGAGCGAGCAGACCGGCCAGCTCATCCTGGTAGAGCAGCGTGCCTGTGGGATTATCCCGCAGCACTTCGCCCAGGGCCTCCACGCTGGCGTCATTCACAATGAAGCGGCGCAGCGGCGTGGTGCCTTCGCCTGCGGCCTCGATGAGCTGCGAGTAATCAAACTCCTCGCCGTTCTTCGCGGCTTTCTTGGCCGCTGACTCCAGCGCGCTGCGTTTGATCTTCGCGGCGATCTCCGCCGTCTGGCGCTGCATCTCCATCTCCGCGTAGTTTTTGTGAGCCTCCGTTTCCAACTGACGCAGCGGGCGCATGGCCGCCTGCATGGCGGGGGATTTCATCAGCGAAGGATTGCCGATGAGCATGGCCCACAGGTGCGGAAACTCGCTGTAGGATTCGTCCTGCGCCTTGGGCTGGATGCAGAAGCGCCGCCCCGCCACGCTGGAGAGCGCGGCCATGGCGGCCACGGCGGGGAATTCCGGCGGGCACTGCATGCGCTCGGCGATGTCTGCGATCCACGGACGGAAATCATCCGGCAGCCACGCGGTGTCGAAGGGCTTCACCGGAGGCAGCGCACCGCCCAGCGGCAGCGGGCGCGGCGCATCCTCCCCGGTGCTGTAGGCGATGTACTCCAGCTTCTTCAAATTCTCGCGCAAAGCCGCCGCCATCTCCTGCGGCCCGGCGTCCGCGTGCTCGGCCATCTGCCCGGCCTCCGCCATGACGCGGCGTGCATGCGCATGGGCGATCTGCCGCGCATGCCACAGCGCCACCTTGAGGCTGAAGATGGCATGTTCCTCGATGAGCAGGAGAAAACGGTCGTTCGCATCCCGCACGGTGTGCTTGCGGCGCAGCACCACCGCCACGGTGTCCACGCTGATGGGCTCCTGGCGGCTGTGCATCTCCAGCAGCGTCTCCCACACGCTGCGGCGGGCAGGGTCCACAAAGGCCTCGGGGCTTTCCAGGATGGCGCAGATCGCAGGCAGCCAGTCCGCGTGATCGTCGATCACCGCCGCGATGAGCTGCTGCTCGCTGTCCGGGGTCATGAGCTGTGCGCCCGTGAATTCAGCAGGATGGTGCATGGCGTTCAGGCGTGGGTGGTTGAGTGTTTGCCACTTCCCTGCCCTGCATCCGCAGACGCCGTGCCGCCCACATGAAAGCGCGCCCGCAGCGTGGCCTCCACCTCCGCCAGATCGTAGCGGATGGACTTGCCGATCCTGTAATGCCCCAGCACGCCCGAGCGCGTGAGATTGTCGATGATGCGAACGCACAGGCCGCAGTGCGCAGCCACCTGTTTTCGCGTGATCTTCCCCGCCGGAAGGCTGGAAGCGGTCAGTTGTGTCGGTGATGAGTGATTCATGCCGACATTTTTAATTGGGCCAGGATTTCAGAAGTCAAAGCAATAGTTGCATTTAATTGCATGGCGGATGATTTCATGCCCCTCTAGGCTACTACAAAGCATGGTGTGGTATGTCGCTCAGCGTAGTAGAAACTGTCTTTTTTCACCACAGAGATGGGAACGCCGCAGAGTTGTTTCTGAATCCGCCGAATGCGTGAAAATGGCTGACTCAGCCGTCTTTGAAGTCGCGCTAGGGTCATTTCTTGAAATTGTCAAAGCGAATGTGGCGCGAAAGCGCGCATGCTTGCATGGAGGTTGGTGCGTGTGATCCTGAAAGCAGCACGGGGTAGGTGCTGGTATTTTGTACTATTTTTTAATCTGGCGGATGGGATCACCCTGGCCACAGTCAGTGAGCAGCGAGGCAATGCGCCGCATCCATGTCCTTCGTCAAAACGGCACCATGGCAACCCATTACTCTCGTCGTATCGCCGCTGCCACCCGCTGTTCAATCTCTGTATCCGGCAGCTTCAGGGCCCGCAGTAGGGCGATGTAATTTCGGCGGACGGTCTGCGAACTCGGATGCTCCAGTCCGAGGCCACGCACGGAGATGCCCAAGGACCGGCTCATCAGCGGCTCCGCATCCGCCAGCAAATTCATCTCTTTGAGCAACTGCCCGAGGTTGTTGAGACATGTGGCGACATTAGGATGCTCCGGACCGTAACTAATCTCATTAATCTTCAAAGCCCTACGCATAAGCGGCTCGGCTTCAACACGCCGATTTGTAATTTGGAGCAAAAGAGCGAGATTATTGAGGCCATGCGCGACATCGGGATGCGTTGGTCCATAGCTGCTCTCATCAATCAGCAAAGCCTGCCGCATCAAAGGTTCAGCCTCGCTCAGCCGGTTCGAGACCCTGAGCAACGTTGCAAGGTTACTGAAGTCGCGAGCGACTTTGGGGTGGTTGAATCCA
>JAPLUN010000533.1 GCA_026397715.1 Verrucomicrobiota bacterium | reverse complement strand
ATTCAAGCGGCTTGGCGTGATTTTTCTCATGGGAGGTTCGCTGCTTTGCACACTCACAGCAGCGGTGATCATCGGCGTTTACAGCCATCTGGCGAAGGCCTACGACCTGACCAAGCTCGGGGACATGCCGGAGCGGACCATCGTGATGGATTACAAAGGCGAAGTCCTCGGCCGCATGCATGGCGAGAACCGTATCATCGTACCGCTGAGCGAGGTGTCGCCATGGTTTGTCAAAGCCCTGTTGGCACGTGAGGACTCACGCTTCTACGATCACGGCGGCATCGATTACAAAGGCGTGGCACGCGCCATGGTGCGAAATCTCAAGGACATGCGCGTGGTGCAGGGAGCGAGCACGCTGACCATGCAGCTGGCACGCAACAGCTTCCCGGATCTCGATGACCGCAGCATCCACCGCAAGCTGGTGGAGATGATGCTGGCACGCCGCATCGAAAAGGCCTGCACCAAGGACCAGATCATCGAGCACTACATCAACCGCATCTTCTACGGCCCCGGCATCTACGGGGTGCAGCGGGCCAGCCAGGTTTACTTCGGCAAGCATGCCAGCCAGCTCAGCCTGAGCGAGGCGGCGATGATCGCGGGCATCATCCGCAGCCCGGTGCGCTTCTCGCCCTTCCGCAACTACGAAGGCGCGCTCAAGGAACGCGACACTGTGCTTAAGCGCATGCTGGAAACAAAGGTGATCACGCCCGAGGAGGAGATCGCAGCCAAGTATGCCGACATCGCCCTGCATGCGCAGCCCGTGTTTCAAAGCCAGGGCGGCTACGCGCTGGACACCGTACGGCGTGATTTGGATTTGATTTTGGAGCAGCAGGAGATCGAGGACGGCGGACTGCAGGTCTTCACCACTCTGAATAAAAACCTGCAGGACGCCGCGGAGGCCGCCGTGGAGAAGCGCCTGGCTGCTGTGGAAAAACAGCATGGTTATGCACACCCGAAGAAGGCGGATTTTGACAAGACCTGGGATGGCGCTCAGGAAATTGCCTCCACGCCGTATCTGCAGGCGGCGCTCATGGTGCAGGACAACTCCACGGGGGGCATCCTTGCGCTCGTGGGCGGGCGTGACTATCGCCACAGCAAATACAACCGAGCCACCCAGGGAGAGCGGCAGATCGGATCGACGGTGAAGCCTTTCGTGTATGCGGCAGGCATCGCCTCCGGATTCATGCCTGGCACGCTGATCAATGATGCGCCGATCCAGCCCGGTGAAATTGACGGGGCTGATCCCGGCTGGAGTCCGCAGAACTCGGATGGCAAGTTCCTCGGACCCACCACGCTGACGGATGGCATCGTGAAAAGCCGCAACACCATGACCCTGCGCCTCGGCAACTATGCCGGGATTGACCGTGTGATCGATCTACTCACCAACGCCGGCTTCAGCAAGCCTGCCGAACGCACGCCGCAGATTTTCATCGGCAACATTGGCGGCAATCCGCGCCAGCTCACCAGCGCGATCAGCATCTTCCCCAATCAAGGTCTGCGCCGCCGGCCTTTCCTTATCGACCGCATTGTAGATAAAGCGGGCAACATCATCTACCAGACCCCAGTGCTGGAATCCGAGGTCATCACACCGAGCGTGGCGTTCCTCATGCGCAACATCCTCGCCCAGGTGCTGGATCGGGGAACTGCGGCATCCCTGCGCAATGAATACGGCTTCAAAGAACCCGGGGGTGGCAAGACCGGAACTACGAATGATTACAAGGATGCGTGGTTCGCCGGTTTCACGGATCGCGTGAGCTGCGGTATCTGGGTGGGGCTCGACAAACCGCAAACGATTGTCGAAGGCGGTTACGGAGGAACCCTCGCACTGCCGATCTGGGCCGACGTGATGAAAAAAGCCGTCGCGCTGGGCTACAAAACGGAGGTGCCCAAGGTCACGCTGCCGCTTTCACGCGTGACTCTGTGCCGCGTGAGCAGCCAGCTGGCCACCGATGGCTGCAGCCAGGCTGGCACAGCTTACGAGGATGCCCTGCCCTACGATCTGGTGCCCAAAAACTTCTGCGCGGAGCACCAAGGTTACGCCGCTCCTCCTCCGCGTCAGATGCATCAACCCGGCCAGGGACGCGGCCTGTTCGACCGCATCCGTGGCTGGTTTCGTTGATTCTAGAGAAGCCTCAATAGCCGAGCCAAGGACCGAGCCAGCGCTCAGCCTCGGCAAGCGTCATGCCTTTGCGCTGTGCGTAGTCTTCCACTTGATCTTTGCCCAGGACGCTGATACCGAAGTAGTGCGATTCTGGGTGCGCGAAGTAGAGACCGCTGACAGCACTGCCGGGATGCATGGCCATGCTTTCAGTCAGCTCCACGCCTGTCTTGGCAGCGGCATCAAGCAGATCAAACAGGATGGGCTTCTCGGTGTGGTCAGGCTGGGCGGGATAGCCAGGCGCTGGACGAATGCCGCGATATTTTTCCTTGATGAGTTCCTCGCGGGAAAGCTCGCCGGGCTTTTCATAGCCCCAGGCATAGCGGGCCTGCTGATGAAGGTATTCGGCAAAGGCCTCGGCGAGGCGGTCGGCCACGGCCTTAGCAATGATGGCGCTGTAGGGATCGTGCGCGGCTTCAAACTCCTTGGCGAACTCATCCGCACCGTGAATACCAACGGCGAAGCCGCCGATGTAGTCGGCACGGCCGCTGTCCTTCGGCGCAATATAATCGCTAAGCGCGTAGTTCGGTGTGTCCTTCTTGATGACCTGCTGACGCAGGGTGTGGAAGACGGTCTTCACCGTGGCGCGTGACTCGTCCGTGTAGACTTCAATGTCATCGCCAATGGCGTTGGCAGGGAAGAAGCCCATGATGCCACGCGGGTTGAACCGGCTTTCAGCAACGACGCGGTCGAGCAGGTC
>JAPLUN010000352.1 GCA_026397715.1 Verrucomicrobiota bacterium | reverse complement strand
GAGGGGCTCTTGAGCCACCCAACTCTGGAGCTTGCGATTATAGACGGGCATCGAATCAAGGGATGATGCAATCTGGTAGCCAACAGCGCGTGATCCTCTTTCTTGTTTGAGTGTCCTGCTGCGGTCGCACATCCAAGCTGGGACTTGGCAAGTCCCGCTCCTTGCTTTGCTCCCTCACTCCTTCTCACACACAATCCGAAACCCCACGCTGTCGAGGTGCACGTTGTAGGGGTCCGGGCCACGGAATGACGCCAGCAGGCGCTTCTCCCCCCCCGTGCGGAAGGCACCGCCACGGACGATGCGCAGGGTGTTTTTCGGCGGATCATACCAGCCACCCACCCACTCCCAGACGTTGCCGGAGAAGTCGTAGAGGCCGTTGGCATCGGCGGGGTAGCTGCCCACGGGCGCGGTATCTGGATAACCGTCGTCCATCTCCAACCACTTGGCGTCGTAGCTGTTGTGATATTTTTTGCCAAAAGCCTCATCGCAAAAGTTGCCAACCTCTTTGCTCAGCGGGCCCTTGCCCCAGTGGTGAACGCCCGTGCTGGGCGGTTGCTGATTCGGGGCGATGTCTGCCTTCTCCTGCAAGCCTGCCAGCACGCTCCACACCTGAACGGTGAGCAGGCGGTACTTGCGCCCTTCCTTATTGCCCAGCCATTCGCAGAAAGCCTGCGCCTCCGCAAAGCTCACGTTGATGGCAGGATGATCGGCCGTTTGCGGAAACTCAGGCTTCCTCCAGTCCACGTTTGTGGCCGCAGCGAACGGCTGGTAGTCCTTCACCCGTGTCTCATAGCGGCAGACCAGCACGCCAATGCTCGCCACCTTCACGAACGGCATCTCCAAACTGTTGGAGAATGCCGTCTCGATCTTGGTCTGCTGAGCACCGGCACACTGAGCCAGCAGCAGCAATGCAAGGGCGGTGAGCGTGCGCTGCATGGCTTACTTCTTCACAGGGGCGGCTTTCCACTCCCAGCTCTCGCCGAAGAATCCCGCATCGCTGATGCCACCGGGGGCCTGGCTGGTCACTGGCTTGGTGAGGTCGATCACCGCCCAGTCGGGCAGCTTGGCCACCTGACGGGCGTTGTTGAGGTAATCGTATTCGCGGTAAGTGAAGCCGCTGTTGATCACCACATACTTCGTCGGATTGAGCGGGTTCGGGTAGATGAGCACCGGCGCATTCGTGGCCGCATCGTAGGTCTTGCCATTCGCCACCAGCTTGTCCTTGGACCACTGGATCGGCAGCTTGTCGGCGATCTTCGCCAGCACAGCATTGCTCTGCGGATTGCCCCAGAGCACGAGGTTGTTCGCGGCGATGTCGGCATCGCTGACGGCGGTGTCGTCCTTCGTGGGAGCATCGCCACGGAACTGACGGCGCCATTCAAACTGCGCCCGCTCAAGCTCCGCCTTGGCCCAGGCATCCACCTTCTCGCTGGCTCCAGCCTTGGTGGGTTTCACAAACAGGAACTTGTCCATGAAGGCGTCGTCGATCGGGCCTTCGAGGCCGTGTTTCTTGACCAGTTTGCCTTCGCCTTCGTTGTCCAGCGTCTGCGTCCACTTGCCGTTCTTCATCTGGAAATGCACCAGCCATGAGCGGTCCAGTTTCGGGCGGGTGACTTCGAGAAGCTGGCCGTCGATGCTGACCACCGGCTTGAAAAGCAGGGGCATGGGGCAGGTGCCGGAAGGCATGTCGAGCGTGAAGGCGCTGATGTTCTGCAGCTTGATCGTGATCTCAGACGGGCCGGTGATGCGGGCATGAATGCGGCCGCGCACCCAGTGCTCATCAAGTGCGTCCACCGTGACCCAGAACATGTGGTTGTAGCGCAGGAACCAGGTGGAGAGATGGATTTCCTTTGGCGCACGATTGCGACCCATGGCCGCGATGCTGGCGAGACGCTTCTCGATTTCGACAAGCGAGTCCGGATGAATCTTATGACCCGTCTGCGGGCCAATGATGTGCAGCAGATCTACGTTCTCACCACGCAGGGCTTTCTCCATCATGTCGGCAGCCTGCTTCTGTTTGTCGATCTCGCCGCTGTAGGCCACGGTGGGGCAGTTTTCGAGGTTCAATGCGTTGTCTGTGGCATTGTACCAGTGCCAGAGCTTTTGCTGATACCAAGGAGCAACGCTCACATCTTCGTTCTGAAAGCCGCCAAGGAATTCAGGTGTCTCAGCAAAGCCGGCCCCCGGATTGGCACCGCACCACTTGTCCGCATAGTTCACCGCAAACTGCCACGCAGCTGCGCCGCCCATGCTGAAGCCGCGCACGATGATGCGATCTTCATCGACGGCATAGAACTTGGAAGCATGATCAATGGCTTCGATCAAGTCAATCTCACCGGCGAACTTGTTGGCACAGCAGTAGCGACCATAGGGATGCAGCACAAGCGCGCCCTTCGGTGCGATCTGGCCGACTTGTTTTCTCCGCTGATCAAGGAAGGCAAGTTCGCTCAACGTCTCACCACGGCCATGGCACCAGGCATCGAGACGAGTCGGTGCACCTGAATAGCTTTCAGGAATGATCATTCCATAGGGCTGCACCGAGCCATCGATCTTCGATCGGTAAGCTCGCACCACGAGGCCCTTCTGCTTCGTCCACGGTGCCTGACCCGTTTTGAACTGCTCGGCGCGTTGCAGGCCTTCGGCGATGATTTCGTCCGCGCTTTTGAGCTCACCCAGCTTATGCACCTCGTTGTAGCGCAGTGCCCAGTCGACTGCCTTGTGGTAGATCTCAATGTCGGGCAGCAGATCCGCGAGCTGCGGATTCTTGGCCTGCGCCTTAGCGGCGTCATCGATGGCGGTGCGGAGTTTTTTCAAACCCTCCGTGAGACGGGCACGATCAGCATCAGGCACGGCCACGCCGAGAGGCGGCACAGGACGCACGTTTTCGGCTTGATTGTCCTTGGGGCCATCGGCAAGGGCGGCGCTGAGAGCGAGGAAGGGGAGGAGAAGGCGCTTCATGGTTGGAGAAGAGAGAAGAAAGACAAAAGAGACTATTTCTTGCGGGAGGTTTTCGGTTTCGCAGCCGAGAGCAGCGGCACGTTGTGAATTTCAAAGGGCGCACTGGTGGCGCTGTCAAACTCAGCGGCGGCTTCGAGTCCGGCGCGCGCGATTTCCTCGGCGGTCTTGCACTTGTCATACGCCGTTTGCATGGCACCGAGTGCGTAGTCTCTGCCCGAGCCTGCGGCCCAGAATTTATGAAACTGCTGCGCGGAGCGGTAGGAGTAGATCGCGAATATGCCGTGCGGGTTGGCCAGCAGTCCGTAGAACTGTGTGGTCTCGAATTCCTCGCCTTTGTCCGGCATGGCGGCCATGAAGTACTCCACCTTCAGCCAGGCGTGCGAATGACGGAAGGTTTCAAAGATGGCCTCGCAGGAGGAGAAATCACGCGGACGGTCCGGGTTGGAGAAGTAGCTGTTCATCACCACCAGACTCGCCGAGGTGCCGGTGAGCCCAATGAAAGTGTCCGCAATCTTGGTGATCTTCGTCTTATTGACGACATGCTGCGCCTTCTGCCTCAACGAACCAAGACAGCTGAGCGTGTCAGCGCCGATGCAGGCGACGCCATTCTTCTGAGTAACTACGATGGTTGACATAATACGTGATGTTTAGAGGGAGCGCAGGGACACCGCAACCCTCAAACACACGCCTCACGGCAGGAACTGGCCACGCCGAATCTCAGACCCCTTGAAGATAATGCGAAACCGGAAGACCTTCTTCTTGCGGCACTGAATCAGGCCAGTCTGCAAATCAAAGCGTTCCGGGATCTCGATGCGGTGCAGGTCCGCCGTGGCGTGGTAGCCGCGCTCCGAGAAGATGTCGATGAGCATCGCCAGCGCTTCGGGATCGTGAAAAAGCTTGTCTTCCGTGTTGATGTCCGCACGGCCGGAGATCGCATGCCGCACGATGATGGGCATCATCTTGTCCTGGATGAAGGTGACCACCGCCTGCATGAGCTCCGGTTTTCCCACCTTGTAGCCGTCAAGACGGCGCACAAGATCCTGACGCGCATGACGAATGATCTCACTGGCCAGCGGCAGGTCGCGCAGCTGGTCGAAGGTGCGCGGATCGAGTTCGAGCGAGCTTTGATACTCAAGCTCACGAATGATGTTGTCCTGCACCAGTTCCAGAGGTGCCTGCGCATTGATGAAGTGGTAGTGGAAGATCTCCTTCAGCGAGACAAGCGCATCGTAGGTCTTCTCTTTGAAGACCTTGTAGCGATTGCGCGCCAGCTCAGGATCAAAGTCCGTGGCACGTTCCTCCCAGAGTTCTCCCAGACCTGAGCTGCGCACTTCCGCATTGTGTGCCAGCACCTCCTGACCGCGTTTGAGCTGGCGGGCGATGCTTTCCGCCTCATCGACAAACAGCACCATGATGTGGAAGATGGGCTGTTTGAAATGCGCGGCATCGGGCGTTTCCGAAAAGTCACGGCGCAGCCGGATCATCTCATCAAAGAGCATCTTCAAGCACTCCACCTGCACCTTGGTGCGCGGGAATCCGTCGAGGATCGCGCCGTTTTGCTGCTCGGGTTCGAGCAATTTGCGAATGAGGATGCCCACCACCTCGCGGTCGCCCACCATGCCGCCCTGAGCTTTGAGCTTTTGCGCTTCCGGGCTGTCGAGCAGCGCGCTGACCACAATCGGCTGTGCCGTGATGCCGCGCACCTCGCGGATGAAGTCCGTGTTTGTACCCTTGCCCGCCCCCGGCGCCCCACCCAGCAGGATCAGCTCCTTCGGAAACCTCAGCTTCTCGCGGCCATAGTCTTCTTCAAGCTGCTTCCAGACATGATTGAAGATGAGCTGGGCATCTTTGATTTCCAAATCAGCCGGCGCGGCAGGTTTGGTGGCAGGTTCGTTGGTGGCGGTCAGCATGGGTTGGCTTATCCCAAGGAGCGGGACTTGCCAAGTCCCGGCTTGTCCTTGAGAGAGCTTTTCCTAGCATGGTGCTCCTTGCCCCTAGCCCTTGAGAGTCATCAAATAGGCCAGCAGATCCGCCACCTGCTGCTCTTGCAGCGCATCAAGCAATCCCTCAGGCATCAGCGAACGCCGGATAAACTTCGTGCTGCGAATGTCCTTCTTGTCCAGTCGGCGGTCAGGCAGCCCGGGCATGCGGATGATCGTGGCGTTCTTGTCCTCACTGACAAAAAACGCATCAATGAGATCCCCGTTTTTCATCTCCACACGGTAGATGCGGTAGCCCGGCTCCATGGCAGCATTCGGGGTCAAAATATTACGCAGCACCGCCTCCAAGCCCATCGCACCAGCGCCACTCAGATTCGGGCCGATCTGCCCGCCCGCACTGCCGATCTGATGGCAGGCCATGCACAGCGCACTGAGCACTTTGCCATTCGCCGCGTTGCCCTTGGGCGCGAGTGCGGTGAAGCGGGCGAACTTGGTGTCCAGCGCCTTGGCCTGCTCCTCCGTGAGCAGTGGTGGCGAGTCGATGGTTTTGGCGATGCGAGCACCCTTGCCAAAGGGACCGGGGCCTTTCCCAATTTGCAGTGTTGCTTGACCCGGATTCTTGGAGTCGATCGGATCGAGGGGCTTGAAGTTCTGTTTGGATTGCGGCGGCAGTACGCGATCAAAGTTCGCACGAATCTCTGCGGGTGTGCGGGCGCTCGGCCACACGCGGAACTCCGTGATCACACCCTCCGTCCCTTGCTTGGGCCCACTCCATCCGATCTTGCAGTTCTCCCACTTCACGAGCGCAGGCTTCGAGCCTGTGGCATCCAGCTCTCCGTTCTGATAGATGCGAATGATGCCTTTCTCGTCGCGAGTGACGGCGAGGTGCGTCCAGAGATCAGGTGTCATGGGCTTCGTCGCCACGCAGACATCCCTCAATTCGGAGCCCGCATACACGCGGAACTTGGAACCGAAGAAGTTCATGTCCACGCCGCCTGGTGTGCCGAGAAGACCGTCGCCATTGTTGATACCCTCGGCGAGACGCACCCAGGCCTCGACAGTGAAGGGCCCATCGAGCGTGATCTTGGAATCAACCACGGCTGTGTCCTCGCCATCGAGCAGTAATACTTCGCGGAAGATGCCGCCGAGCTGCTGCTGGAGTTTTTCGAGTGCCGGATCATTGCCGAGCACGGTGGCAAGCCTCTCAACCGTGGGGCCATCGAGATCCGCTTGAGGCAAAGTTTTATCAAGCAACGCTGCAACGATGGTCTGCGCGCCCGCCTTGGTGCTGGCGAGGGTGTTCAGTGCCGCCCGGCGCTGCGCAGGCTGGAGCGAAGGATAAAGGGTGAGGAGCTTGGCTGCGGCATCTGGCGCGCGCGAGGCGGCGAGGGCTTCGACAGCCGCATCACGCACCTGGGGTTTTCCTATCGTGGCGAGCGAAACGAAAACATCTGCAGCCCCACTGCGTAAATCCTTCAAGACCTGAAGCGAGGCGACGAAGTCCTTGGGATCACTGGAATTCGTGCCTTTTGAATCAACCACCATACGGAGATCACCTCCGCTGACGGCGATAGCCATTTTCAAAGGCTGCACAAGACTGTCCTCTAAATCGACGAGCTGGAAACCGCCGATGAGCTGGAGCGCGAGATTGCGGACAGAGCCCTCAGTACTCCCGATCATGCCTTTCGCCGTCTCCGTGAGGAGTGGAGCGATCTGTTTTGCATCGAGTTTTGTGCGCTGAGCCAGCAGCTTCTCGGCAACAACCGTGCGTGACTTTTCATTCGTGAGAAGCGCCTTGAGAGCATCGCCCACTCCGGCTTCCGCGGGGAACTGAGCTAGCCGCAGTAGTTCTTCATCATTAGGAGCACGATCCAGCTGCGGCAGCAGCTTTGCCACACGCGATGCGCTCGTCTTCGGCTCCAATGCAAGCGAGGCCAGCACGCGGGCTTCCACCGGCAGTTTTGCAGCAGCTTCAGAGTCGAGGAACTTCGCGACGACGTCAGGATGCCGCTCCAAGAACATACGCACTAAGAAGCGTTCGAACTCGCGGTCATAAGCCTCGCGCACAGGGATCTGTTTCGGCCCACGGGAGGATTGAATGGTTGGACCGGGGAGGCTGGGTTTGGCAAAGGAGAGTAGTTCCCCAATGTTTTGATTGGAGAGATTACGACCGAGAGCGCGGATTTGAACACTCTCCGAGGGGTAAGCATACTCAGACGCAGCCCAGTAGTTCGCGCCAAGCTCTTTTCTATCGCTTAGAGTTTGCCAGGCAATTTGAGTTTTGCCAACGGGGCCATCCTTGAGCGCTGCGTTGAGTTCTTCACTGCTCAGCTTCGTGAAGTCAGCCACTTCAGTTTTCGCGCCCTTTGGCTTCACACGCCAGATGCGTCCGCGCGTCTTGTCCCGATCCGGATGCGCTCTCGGCACTTCATTGTGGGAGATGATCTTGTTGTACCAATCAATAATATAGACACAACCATCAGGACCATTGGTAAGTCCCACAGGGCGGAAGAAAGGATCATCGCAGGTGATGAGGTCGGGAAGTTGTTCGAGCTTCCAATACGCGCCGTCGCGGTGCATGCCGATGGTTTGGATCTTCGAGGTGATGGGATTGGCGACGGCCATGGTGTGTGCCGCTTTGGGGTCGCGGAGAGCGCCGCTCTCGATCAGTGCAAGGCCGCTCAAACCGGTGCCACCCATGCGGAACTCAGCCTGCGGAGGGAAGTCGGGCTGATAGCTCTTTTT
>JAPLUN010000641.1 GCA_026397715.1 Verrucomicrobiota bacterium | reverse complement strand
CGCTGCTGGCGGCTGAGGATAAACGCTTCTTTTCGCATGGCGGCATTGATTTGATCGCGGTGGTGCGTGCGGTGTGGGACAATGGACGCAGCGGACACATCGTTTCCGGTGCTTCGACGATTCACCAGCAGCTGATCAAGAACACCACGCCGCAGTCCGGAAAACGCACGCTGGGGGTGAAGATCACTGAAGCACTGCGGGCGCGCCGGCTGGCGATGTGCTGGAGCCGCGAGGAGGTGCTGGCGGCTTATGCGAACCGGGTTTCGTTTGGCAATCTCATGACCGGGGCCGCCACGGCTGCGTCCGGCTATTTTCACAAACCGCTGGGGGATCTGACGCCAGCCGAATGTGCGCTGCTCGCGGCACTGCCGCAGTCTCCGGCGCGGCTGAATCCGTTTCGAAATCTGGAAGGAGTGCTGCCGCGTCAGCGGCGAATCTTGGACAAGATGCACGAACTGCGCTGGCTGGATGACGAGCCGCATCGTGTGGCATTGGATCAGAAGATCGTGCTGCAACGTTTTAGTGGTGGGTTCGAGGCACCGCATGCGGTGGAGATGCTGCGAGGAGGAGGACATGGGGAAACGATCCGCACCACGCTGAATGCCACGCTGCAGCAGCAAGTGGAGACGATCATCGCGCAGAGGCTCGAATCGCTGAAAGGCCGCCATGTGACGCATGCGGCGGTGGTGGTGATCGAGAATGCGACGGGCGCGGTACTCGCGCTGGCCGGGTCGCGCGATTACTATGCGCAGGATGGAGGGCAGCTCAACGGGGCGTGGGCGGCGCATTCACCGGGATCGGCGATGAAGCCGTTTACGTACCTGCTTGCCTTTGAGCGTGGGGCTACGCCGGCGAGCATTGTGGCGGATCTGCCGGTGGAGTTTGGCACTGCTTCGGGCACGTATCGTCCCGAAAATTTCTCCCTGCGCAGCTATGGGCCGATGACGTATCGCTACGCGCTCGGCAATTCGCTTAACATCTCTGCGGTGCGAGTGCTGGATTCCATCGGCGGAGCTGAGACGCTGCTGCCGAAGCTGCGTGAGCTCGGCATGAGCACCCTCAACGAAGACGCGGCGCACTATGGGCTGGGCCTCACGATTGGGAATGCTTCGGTGCGACTGGTTGAACTCGCGAATGCGTATGCATGTCTCGGGAGTCTGGGGCTGTTCAAGACATGGACGCTGCTGCAGGATGATCGAGCTGCAGAAGAACGGCGGCTTTTGGGAGAGAATGAGAGCTGGTTGATCGCGGATATTCTCAGCGACAATCAGGCGCGAGAGATGGCGTTTGGAAGCTGGTCTGTGCTGCGGCTGCCGTTCAAATGCGCTGTGAAGACCGGAACGAGTTCCACCTTTCGCGACAACTGGACACTGGGATACACGCCGGAGTTCACCGTGGGAGTGTGGGTGGGTAACTTTGACAATACGCCAATGCAGGATGTGAGCGGTGTGACAGGTGCGGGGCCGATCTTTCGTGACGTGATGCTGCACCTGCATGAGAAGCACCCTGCGACTTGGTTTGCGACGCCGAAGGGCATTGTGCGTGCGCGCATTGATCCGCGCACGGGGAAACGATTGACACCGCAGACGCCTCCGGCGCGGGTGAGCCGCGAGGAATTTTTCATCGGCGGAAAGCTCCCTGCTGTGGCGCAAGCTGGTGATTATGATGCGAAGGGGCGCGCGATTTTGCCGCGTGAGTATGCCGGGTGGATCGGCAGCAGCGGGAACTGGCTGGGTGATTTGGTCACGACTGCGGAGACAAATGCGAGACCTGAGCTGCGCATCACGAATCCGATTCCTGGGACGGTGGTGATTCTTGATCCTGACATTCGTAACAGCGGCAGTCGATTGTTGCTGCAGGCGGTGGGGGCGAGTCAGGCGCGGTGGAGTTGCAAGACGCTGGAGCTGCGCAATGAGGGTGCTCACACTTTTGCGATTCTCAAAGCGGGGAGGCACGAGATTGAAGTGAGGGATGAGGCGAGTGGGTTGAGTGCGAAGACGTTTGTGATTGTGCAGGAGGAATAACCATGACACCACCCGAGGAAATGTATCTCAAAGTTCTTCATGAAGCCGAACCCGTGGCTTGCGGACTTTATTTGGACATTTGCGATCAAGGTTTCGTCAATCCCGATGAGGCGGCGGTTCATTTTGGACTCAAACAGTTGGGCCCCCATTGGAGAGAGGTGGACAGAGCTATTGCAGCGGCGCTGCTTTCAAGGATTCTCTGCGAGGACATGGCCTTTCAACAGCCGCGGATATCGGAGCCAGAGAGCAAAATATGCATCAGCGAGTTCCTCGAACATTTCGGCAAAGCTGCTCGATTCTTCACCAATGGAATGTGGGAAGTCGGCTGGCGAAAATCCAAACACAGCAGCACATGCTTTGGAGCAGAATCGGTGCCCGCCACTGATGCTACTTTTGATGGTGGCCTCCTGGTACTTGATGAAGGAAAATCAGGGGTTCTCTGGCTTGAGGACGAAGATTAAACCTCACTCTGTCAGCCGCTCCCGATACACCTGACGCGCGTGGTCATAGGCTGCCACGGCATCGGCATGTTCTTTGGGGTCAATGAGGGCTTCTTTTTGTGACCAGCATTGATCGACGCTTTTGAGGCACCATTCGAGGCTGCGTTTTTCGCGGATGGGCTTGTCGGCGACGATGACGAAGATGGGATTGGTGTGTGAGCTGGCGCGAATGCGCAGGGTGACCCAGCAGCTCCTGGTGATGGGCACGTCGAAGCTCATTTCGCGGGTGACGCCATCGGCGGTGATGTTTTTCTGGGCGACGGAGATGCCGTTCACAATGACTTCGACGGGCACGTTGTGCGAGGCGCCGCGGCGGGCGCGTTCGAGGTCCCAGAAGGGTTTTTGATCGACGGGGGCGGATTGAATTTCGGGATGCAGTACGTCATCCAGTCGTGCGGCGATTTTGGCCGTGAGTTTGATAGTGGCGGGCTTGGCGAGTTTGAGTTCGCTGGCGTTCACGCCGAGTTCCTGATCGTTGGCCTTGAAGTCCATGAGGTGGCTCTTGCCATCGCTGACGTAGGCGCGACCGGCGCGGATGCCCTCGCACCAAGCATCGTAGCTGAGGCGGCCATCGAGCTTCACGTAGGAGCGGCCGAGGCCGACGCGCTCGCCGTAGATGCAGGGGAAGTCGGTCTCGCCGCTGATGCGGGTGCGGAAGCCGGCATTGAGGGTGTGATACCAGATATTCAGCTCCCAGGTGTGCGGGGTGTCCACCATGGAGAGGAAATCGACCGCTGGCACCGGTTTGCCATCCGGGCCTTCCACCAGGTGAGTGACATCGACGATGTATTCATTCGCACCGATGCCGTTGAAGGGAGGGATGATAAAGTTCGGCAGTTCGTCGGTGGCGCTATGGATGCCGAGTTTGTAGTTCTGCTTACGGGCCGGATCATTTTCAGCGAGCGGTTGCAGTCCCCAGCCGCTGTGGGCGGGACCGCAGAGTGCGCCCTGTTTTTTGGCCCACTTGAGGGTGTTCAGGCAAAGGGTGGGCCAGTGCGCGGTGCTGTCGCCGCCGGGGTACATCAGCTCTTTGAGTTTGAGCAGGCAGAGGTGGCCGCTTTTGTGGCTGCCGAAACCGCTGACCTCGACATCGTAGCGCAGGAGGAAAGGGAAGCGCGACTCCTTGTCCTCGGTGCCGGTGAAGAACTGCTTTTGGTAATCGAAGCAGGGCCCCCAGGTGAGGTTGGCACCGATCTTCAAATCTTCGCCCATGCAATGCCGCGCCATGTCAGGGGCATGCACGCCCATGGTCGGCACGGAGTAGTGGGCACAACCGGCCGCGTGGATGTGGTGATCGCCGCTCCACCAGCCGAGCTGGCTGGGATCGATCCAGCGCTTGACCTGAAATTTTAGCGAGTTGTTTTTCCCCGCGATCTTGACCTTGCGCTGCTCGGGCACGGATTCCGGGCCGCGACGGAAGATGATGTCGTAGTCGCCATCGGGGAGTTTTAGCACTTCGCCATCGCCACGGTAGATCTGAGGGTGGAAGAAGAAATCTGGGGCGAGGCGTTTGATCTGGCTCGGGTAGATGCGTCCGGCGTGGTCTTTGATAAGGAGTTCGGCGATGCAGGGTTTGCCGCTTTCATCAAGGATGTTCAGCGCCACTTCGCGTGCGGGCTGGCATTCAAAGAGGACGCTCGTTTCAGCGCGGAAGCCAAGATCCTGCGTGCCCTGGCCGGTGTCGAAACTGAAGACGGCTTCGCGTTTGCCCGCCTCGCTGCTGTAGAGTTGGATGATGCGATACTCGACGCCGAGTCCGCTGAGCGAGGGCTGCAACGGCGGGGCCTCAAACATTTGCAGGTCGAGCCAGCGTGCGGAGAGCGCCGGTGGTCCGGGATCGCGAGGCTGGGCATGCGGTGCCACGGGCGGGGAGCCTTTCACATAGACTTCTTTGGCCTGCGGACTGCTGGCGGCGAGCTTGGCGGTGACGCCGGCTTCATTCTCAACGCGCACAAGGTACTGCCGCCAGCCGGATTCATCGAGGACGGCTTTGGCCGCGCCGCGCTCGACCTTCACGCGCTGTTCGGGCGTGATGGTGACGTGGAAGAGAGCGTGGGCATTGAGCACTGTTTGGGCCTTGGCGACGGAGGCTGCGTCGTGAGTCTTGATGCAGGCGCGCAGCGTGGTGAGCTCGGTCTGATCAAAGGGCGAGCCGAGAAAGGCTGCGGCGTCGATGAGGCGCTGAGTGGCGGTGAAGAAGGGCTGGGGTTCGACTTCGGCGGCGTGGCCCGAAGTCATGATGGCGACACACAGACAGAGCAAGAGCGACGTTTTCATGGGGACTCCAACGTTCGCAGAGGATGCGGGCTTCCAAATGCGAGGGCGGCTTGGACTGCAGCAGCGAATTCTTTTAACCCACGACAAGCACGATGGCGCTCATCATGAGGAGCGCGCCGGCCAGACGCCAGCGCATGACCTTGGGGCCGAGATGCTGTTCGGCGTTCATGAACCAGTGGCCAATCATCCAGACGAGGGCCACGCTGAGGAGGCCGCGTGAGGCATAGACGATGTTGGCCGAGGTGGCCTTGCCAAAGACGGCGAGGGTGCTGACGAAAATGATGCTCTGGGTGCCGAGCAGGACCGCCCCACCCACGAGCCATGGCCAGGCCTGGACCCGGATGGCGCTCAGGGGGGCTGAAAACCGGAAGATGAGGCCGAAGGAGAGCAGGGCATTGATCCAGAAAATGCAGGGGAGCAGGCGGCCTACGCCCCAGTAGGGGCCCCACTTTTGCACGAGCACATCGAAGATGGCGAAGGCCACTGCGCCGATGCCACCGGCGACGAAGGTGATGAGCAGATGGCGAGGCGGCTGGCCGGCATCCTTGCGGTTGAGGAAGGTGATGCCCAGGACGCTGAGAAAGGCGGCGATCCACAGCTTCAAGCCGACGGCTTCACCAATGAGCAGTGGAGTGAAGAAGGCGACGAGGATGACCTTCAGTCCAAAGACGGGCACGGCGACGGACACATCCCCCTTTTCCAGCGCCAGAAACTGCGCGAGCTGGCCGATGAATAGGCACATGGCGATCACGCCGGGCTGCCACAAATCGACTATTTCCACCGGTGGCCCGCCGAGCAGCCAGAGAAAGGAAAACAGCCCCGCGACGATCAAATTTGCGACAAATGTGGTACGCCAGAGGCCGACGCCGAGGTCGCTGGAGCGTTTCAGCACGAGGGCCCCAAAAGCATAGAGGAGGGCGGCAATGAGCGGAAAAAGCGTGGTGGCGAAGGCAGGGGACACCCCCGCCATTAACACGCGCAGGCAGGGTAGCAAGCGCGAGGAATTTCAACCTCTTAAGCAGCCACTTGCCACGCGCAGAGTGCTCGCTAAGCAAAGACCCCCCAACCCTATTTTCCATGAGCGCCACTTTCCCCGAGCAATCCGTCGCCGTCCTTTTCAGCGGTGGTGATTCACCTGGCATGAATGCCTTCCTGCGTGCCATCGTGCGCCTGGGCCTGAACCGTGAAAAAATCGCGGTGCTCGGCATCCGAGACGGTTACCGCGGCCTCGTCCGTACCGCACGTGCTGTGAATGATGATGCGGAAGCCCTGGTGCGTCTGAAAAAGGACATCGCCACCCACACGGGCCGGGCGGGTCTGATCTCCGAGCAGCTGCACGTCATCCAGATGGACCACGCGAGCGTGAGCGGCATCATGGGCAAAGGCGGCACCATCCTCGGATCCGCACGCTGCCTGGAATTCCACGAGAAGAAGGTGCGTGACAGCGTCATCAAGCTGCTGAAGAGCCTCAACGTGCGCGCGCTGGTCGTCGTGGGCGGCGATGGCTCACTCACGGGTGCCAAGCTGCTGGCGGAGGAAAGTGACCTGCGCGTGATCGGCATTCCTGCGACGATTGACAACGATCTTCAATTTACTGACATGGCGCTGGGCGTCGATACGGCGGTGAACACGCTTGTCTGGGCGGTGGATCACTTCATCGACACGGCACGCAGCCACCGCCGCGTGATGGTGCTGGAAACGATGGGCCGCGCCAGCGGTGATCTGGCCCGGATGGCTGGCCTGGCTTCGGGTGCGGAGATGATCGTCACCCCTGAAGGAGGCCCGCTGAACGAGGAGGCCATGAAGAAGCTCGCAGCCAAGATCGAAGGCGCGATGACACGCGGACGTGGCCACGCCATTGTGCTGGTGGCGGAAGGCGTGGAGTTTGATCCACCGCAGAAGCGCAACCGCGCCTATGTGCTGATGGATGCCTTCCAGCAGTACTTCCAGCGTGCCGGAGCCCCCTTCCCTGACCTTGAAGTGCGTCCTTCCGTGCTCGGCCATTTGCAGCGCGGGGGCCATACGACGCCGCAGGACTGCCTCCTCGCCGCACGTTTTGCGGATTGTGCGTGGACGACCATTCAGAAGAGTGACGGCAGCAGCGGCATCACCGCGCTGCGCAAGAACGTCATCGAAATCGTGCCTTACGGCGAGCCTGACATGCCGGAACGTGCGGCCTTCTCCCGTGAGATGGAGCGGCTGCATGATGATTTGAGTTCGTGGTAGCCCAGAGAAGGTCAAAATGCGCCTGAGCGTAGCTTTGACCTACTTGACTGGATTTCCGTTCTTCACCCAGCGGTCCATCCATTGCACCGTCTTGTCCCACATCTCGGGCAGATAGACGTGGCCGACGCCGGGGTAGATCTCGTTGTCGAAATGTGATGTCGCATCCTGGCCATGAAGTGCGTACACCTGGCTCACGATCTTGCCGATGTGGCGTACGCCGTCGGTGGGTGAGCCGCTATCTTGATCTCCGGTCATGAAGAGCATGGGGCGCGGGGCGCCGAGAGCGATGACGGCTTCGGTGTCGAAGTGTTTGAGCATGCCGGGGACGAAGTAATAAATGCCAGCCCACGCACACGGCGGCGCGCGGGCGGTCATCGAGCGCCATGATCCACCAGCTGCGGGTGGAGCCCATGCTGATGCCGGTGACGCCGATGCGCTGCACGTCTACTTCCGAGCGTGAGCAAAGGTAATCGAGTGCGGTGAGATCATCGCGCAGCATCATTCCCCACAGCGTGCGGCCGGCCCAGAGATTGAATTTAGAGGCGGTCATCTCGCCGTTGCCGCCTTTCTGCTGCGGGCCATCGGGGCCCTGGCCGTTGCGTTCGCCAAAGCAGGGTGCGTCGATGCCAAGGACGATGTAACCGGCAGCGGCCAGCGCGGGGCCTGCGGCGACGGGTGTCGCATTCGTTTGTAGGAGCTCCTGTTTGCCGATGTCATATTGGCCGCCGTGCCAGTGGCAGTAGAGGATGGCGGGGGCCTTGGTTTGTGCTGTCGCGTGTTTCGGTACAAAGACATAGCCTTTCACGATTTCGCCTGCGCCATTGTCGAATTGGAGGGTTTCCAGAGTGTAGCTGCCTTTGTCCTCGCGGGTGAGCACTTGGAATGCGGAGGTGGGTGGACGCGGTGGGAGGTCGCCGAGGAGGTCGTTTAACTTCGCGCGGATTTGTGCTCGCTGATTCTGCCATGCGTCGAGGGAGGCTGGCACTTGCATGGGCGGAGCGATCTTGGTCTTCGCGAGCCAGGCTTCGGCGGCGGCATTGGGTTCGTCGGCTTGCATGTGAGTGAGCAGGAGAGTGAGACAAACAGCAGTGGTGCGCATGCGCCGGTTCTATCAGGTCGGGAATTTTCGCGCAACATGGATGCGATGCTGTCGTTCACAACGACCCATGAAACATACCTCCCTGCTCACCCTGACGCTCGCTGTTGCCGCCTTTGCTGCACGTGGCGAGGACAAGCCGCTGCTCGCCATTCCTGGCAAGGTCATCTATGAAAACAATCTCAGCACCGGCACTGGCGCTCCGTGGAAGGCAGCCAAGGGCAAGTGGGAGCCGGTTGACGGCGTGCTGCGCGGCTCTGAACTGGAGGCTGACAAGCATGGTGCAGTGACCCGCCTGCCCAACAAGCTGAAGGATTTTGTGATTGAGTATGAGTTCAAGTTTTCCGGGGCCAAGGCCACGAGCCTTTCCATCAACGCCATCAAGGACCACATGGCGCGCATCATGATCACGCCGAAGACGGTGGCCATCCAGCGTGATGACAACGACCATGAGGGACCGGACAAGGCGGTCGTCTTTGCCCGTTTTCCCACGGAACTCGGTGAAGGCTGGCACAAGGTGCGCCTGGAAATGGTGGGAGACAAGATGCTGGGCAAGGTGGATGACCTCGTGGCCTGGGGTGCCAGTGACCTTTTCCTGACTGAGAAAGCCAGCCCCGGATTCACGGTGAGCGGACAGACGGTGGATTTTCGCAACTTCTCACTGACCGAAGCTACGCTCAATCCTGCGTGGGAAGAGGTGAAGGCCAGCCTGCCGAAGCCCGGTGAAAAGGTGGCTGCTGCCGCCAAACCGGCGGGCAAAGGGAAGAAGAAGGCGGAATAAGGCGGCGAATTGACTTTGCCATGCGTCCTAGTTAAAAAGGCGCATGGCATTTCCCATTCGTTCTCCCCGTGATTTGGTCGGCGGCATCGCCGTCTTTGGGCGCATCCTCGATAAAATCAGGCTCAACGCCAAGGAAGGCAAACTGCCCGACGGCTATCATCTGGGCTACCTGAGTGGAAACCGCACCTTTGACGAGCGTGTGTGCAAGTTTCTCGGAGTGGACTTCAGTGAGCTTTCAGAGCGCACGCTGGCAGGTGGAACTGACGAGGAAATCCTTGAGTGGTGCTGCTTGAACGGCAACCGGCCGACGGCGGAGCAGATTGAAATTTGGAACGGCTTCATGCACAAGCGCGGCTGGCGCGATGCCGCCAGTGAAGGGCTCATCAAGCAGCGGGCCGAGGCCGGCCTGGCCCATCGCGAAGACCTTGTGACTTTCTTTGACATGATGGATGTCGAGGAAGGACGTGCACCCTGATCACAAGCCGCGCGGAGCCATGGAGTAGAGGCCGAGGGTGACGTCGTAAGCGTCAAGCAATGTCATGCGCTTGAGCTCATGGCCGGCACCCCAGGAGTCGGTGAAGAGCACTTGGTTTTTAGCGAGGTTGTAACCAATGACCATGCGCATGTGACCGCCGCTGACCTGGCCACCGTTTGGCAGCGGTGGATCCTCGGGCTTCTGACCCAGGAACAAACCCCAGAGCAAGGGCACGCCTTTGTCGGTGTATTCTTTGATGATGGAGAGGAACTCCTTCTCTGAGACACGGCGCTTGCCTCTGGAGTAATACTGTTCGGGATTGATCAGCGGTTTGAAAGTCACATTGAAAGCGCCGTCGATCTTGGCGAGGCTCTTCTGCATGGTGGTGATATCAGCGCCGCTTCCAGCATCGATGCTGACGAGTTTGGCCATCTCGTGCTGGTCACAAGGAATGCGCATGTATTCAAACAGACGCTGGCAGCTGGCGGCGACGCAGTAGCCTTTCTGCCCCTGATCCACCATGGGTACGCCAGAAATGTAGACATCACCTTCGGCGGTCTTTTTCACACGCTGGAGCAATTCCATGCGCTGGACGCCAGTGGCCATCTTGCCCATGCTCCAGTCGGCCTGATTGGGTGCGGCGAGTTTCAGGCGCAGGAACTCGGGCTTGGTGACTTTGCCGGGTGTGTTGTAGTCGTTGTATTCGAGCAGTGCGACGCCGCTGGGCGAGGTCCAGTTCCAGCCGGTAACGGGCAGCGCGGCGTTGGAGGACACTATCTGGCGCTTGGGAGTGACCTTCATCACCTGACCTAGGTTTTGACCGATCAGTTTGAAAATGCGGTCGAATTCTGTCGTGGTGATATCGCCCGAGTCGCCGCGATTGTAGAAGGAGATCGTGGCGCGGGCCGCTTTGCCGTTCACGAATTCGAGAATGGCTTCCTCCACTTTGATGGAACCGCCAAACATGGTCAGATTGGTCTCTGCATTGCTAAACATGTGGCGGGAGAAACGTGCGCGGTCCTTGGCACTGCTCACCCATTCAAACTGTGGCGGCTTCGGCTGCTTGTCCTGATCTTGGAGTTTCAGCACGTAGTTCTTTTCGAGATCAGCTGGTGTCCACTGCCACAATCCAGCGAAGTTCAGCAGGGCGTCGAGGTTGGCGGACAATGTCTGCTGTTTGTCGGGCTCGCTTGCAGCCTGTCGTTGAGAAGGCTGCGACGTGGGGGGCACGCCTGAGATGGAAAAGTTCAATGAATAACCATTCGAAGTAATACCAACCCTATATTTTGGGTTTGCCCACCACAGCGCCGTTTGACCCGACGGCCCAACCGGGACCTCTTTAGGATGGGAATCGCCGGTTTTTTGCGCGAGGATGATCTCCAGTGCGGCCAGCTTTTTCTTCGTCACGTTCCTATTGTTGAGTGTTATGTCGAACGAAGAGCTCGTGCGGTAACAGCTTACGGCAACGTGCGTAACCTCAAAGAGGCCGCCAAACATGGTGTCTTCCAACATGCTACCTTGGGCCGAATTCCCAGGATAAAAAGTCACTCGGCTCTCCGATTCATCTGTCACGATGGTGTATGAAGGCTTGCGTCGGTCTTTACTGTTCGCATCTAAAAAGCTGATCAGCTTTTGCTGCGTCAGCGCCAGAGGATCAGCCCAATCGATCAAATCATCGATGGAAGGACCGGAAGACTTGGTCTGCGCATTGGCGGCAGAATGAAAGCTCAGCCATGCAAGCAGAACCGAACCGAGGAGCAGCCGAAATTTCATGCGGCTTATGTATCTGGTTTGGCCTAAACCTGTCAATGTTTACTGATAGGCCAAGTCATCATACTGCCTACAAATCATTCTTCCCTTCACTTCGCCAAGACAGCAGGGCGATCTGACGTCAGGACGCTTTGCAGGGGCTTGGGATAGACACCAAGGATCAGGATGACGAGAGCCAGGGCGCCGGCGACGGCTTTGGCGGGACCTGAGAAGGTCAGCGCGGGGACGTCGGTGCCTTCGGTGGTGTACATCGCGAGGATGGTCTTGAAGTAGTAGTAGAAACCAGCGGCGGCGGCGATGACGGCGCAGCTCATGGCACCCCAGTAGCCGTGATCGGCGAGGCCGAGGAAGACGAAGAGCTTGCCGAGGAAGCCCGCAGTGAGAGGTAGACCGGCGAGGGAGGCGAAGGAAATGGTCATCAGCAACGCGAGCAGCGGGTTGCGCTTGGCGAGTCCGGCGAAGTCCTTGATGTCTTCGCCAAGGCCATTGGCGCGCATGAGGCCAAGACCAAGGAAGCCGAGGACGGTCATGGGCAGGTAGGTTGCGAGGTAGAAGGCGACGACACCACCGGAGGAGAGATCGAAGCGGGCGCTTTCGCGGCAGGCGAGTGCGAGGAGCAGATAACCTGCATGCGAGATGCTGGAGTAGGCGAGCAGACGCTTGACGCTGGTCTGGAACATGGCGGGCAGACTGCCGAGCAGGGCGGTGAGCGAACCGATGACGAGCAGGAAGCCCTGGATTTCGCTGCCAATGATGGAGCCCTCGGCCATGAAGGCGTCCAGCGCACGAGTGAGGACGACGAAGCCTGCGGCTTTGGAGCCGACGGACAGGAAGGCCGTCACAGGAGTCGGAGCGCCCTGATAGACATCCGGAACCCACATGTGGAAGGGAGCGGCGGCGACTTTGAAGCCGAGACCGCAGAGCAATACGGCGGCACCGAAGAGAGCGGTGGTTTTGCTGGTAGCAGGATTGGCGAGCGCCTTGGCGATGCCGTCGAAGCTCATTGTGCCGGTGGCACCGTAGATCCAGGCGATGCCATAGACGAGGACGCCGGTGGATAGAGCGCCGAGGATGAGGTATTTGACGCCGGCTTCAAGGCTGAAGGCGCTTTTGCGTGCAAAGGCGACAAGGACATAGAAGGAGACGGTGACGAGTTCGAGCGCAACGAAGACGGTGACGAGGTCACGGGCGGAGGCCATCCACATCATGCCGGCGCAGACGATGAGGGGCAGGCTGAACATTTCGGCCAGTTTGCCATCTACGGTGAAGCGGGTGAGGTAGGGGGCGCATTCCAGCGTGAGCCAGAGAACGAGGATAGTGATGACGAGCGCAAAGCCCTTGTAGAAGAGCGCGAGGCTGTCGAGTTGATGCCAAGGCTGGATGAAGCCGGGCAAGCTGGCAGAATCATGCGGCGCGATGGTCAACAAAACGAGCGCGAGGGTGGCGCCAGCGATGGCGGTGAGGCCGAGAGTGCGACGGGAGATGTCGGGCTTGAAGGCCTCCAGCAAGAGGAGAACGAGTCCGAGAATGGCGAGGCCAGCTTCGATGGTGAAAACGCTCATGGCAGGACTACAGCGCGGATTTCATGAGGTTAAGCAGCAGCCAAGGGCAGCAGCCGGTGACAAGCAGCGTGGTGGCGAGCATGATGAACGGCACGCGCTGGGAGAACACAGGATCGATCATGAAGAGGCCTGTGGCAGGACTGCCGTGGAAGATGCTGCGGTAGGCGCGCAGCATGTAAACTGCGGACATCACCACGCCCCAAAGCGCCAGGATTACGGTCCATTGCAGATTGGTCAGGACGCCTGCTTTGAACTCGGTGAAGTTGCCGAGGAAGATCAGCACTTCGCCGGCGAAGTTGGTGAGGCCGGGAAGGCCGATGGAAGCAAAGGAGCCAAAGGCGAACAACACCGTGAACGCCGGTGCATGAGTGGCGAGACCGCCGAGCTTGTTGTACTCCAAAGTGCCAAGCTGATTGCGCATGCGACCGCAAAGGCCGAACAGCAACGCGATGGAGATGCCGTGAGCGAACATAAGGATCACAGCGCCTTTGAGAGCGATCTCCGTGCCTGCGGCAATGCCGAGGAAGATGTAGCCCATGTGCATGACGCTGGAGTTGGCCAGAGTATTGTCGAGGCGGCTCGCATGGATGGTGACGAGGCCCATGACGAGGATGTTGCCAAGCAGCATCAAGAGCAGCGCGTTTTGCACCCATTCCACATGAGCACCTTGGGGAAGCAGCGGCAGGGCGATGCGGATGAGGCCGTAGAGACCGAATTTTTTCAGCACGCCGGAGTGAAGCATGGCCACGGGTGTGGGTGCTGTGGCGTAGGCCGGTGCGGCCCAGCTATGGAAGGGGAAGAGGCTGACGAGGGAGCCAAATCCAAGAAGGAGCACAAAGAAGATCTGCGCCTGCTTGGCATCGGGCAGAGGATTCAGCTTGGCCTGGCTGCGGAGAGCTTCGAGATCAAAGGTGAGCTTGGAACCACCGCTGAATTCGAGCACCAGCCACACCAAACCCGCGAGCAGCACGAGACTGCCGACACCGAGATAAATGGTGGCCTTCCATGCAACAGCCTTGCGCTGGGCAGGCTCGGCACGCCCGTGCAGTGCGATCATGAGGAAGGTCGGGATCAACGCGAGCTCATGGAAGGCGTAGATGAAGAAAACATCCGTGGTGAGGAAGGCCCCAAGCGCACCACCGCCGATGAGCAGCGAGGAAACGTAGAAAATTGGGGGGCGATCCTCAATCTGCCAGATGGCAGCGAGCATCACCAGAGCTGTGAGCAGGGCGAGGATGATCGAGATCCCATCTGCACCGACGGCGAAGCTAAGTGATGGATTTTCTAGAATCGGCCGAGAATGGGTGAAGGCGAGGCCCGTTTTGCCCCAGTATTGAACCGCCGTGTAGAGCACGAGGATCAGATTGATGAACGTGGCACCGAGGGATGCAGCGCGGGCAGGCGCACCGAGCCAGATCGCCAGAGCGGCGAGCAGCGGGAGTGCGATGATTAGTTCAAGAACGCTCATTCAGTTTCTCCATCAATGGCCCATGCGGGGCAGCACAAACACGACAAGATAAATCACAGCAATGACACCACCACCCAGCAGGAAGGTGTAGCCTTGCAGATGGCCGCCCTGCAGCAGACGGGTGGCGGCTCCAAGACGGGCGACGATCGCAGTGGGCAGGCGGGCGATAAGGCCATCGACAAACACACGCTCCAAGGCGGTGACGATCCAAGCGAGGCGGTCCTGGCAGATGCGAACGATGACGGCGTAGATTTCGTCGAAATAGAACTTGTTGGCGAAGAGCTTGATGCTGATCGGGTCCTTGTCCTTGCCACGATAGAGGTAGATCGCACCGCCGGTGCCGATGATGAATGCGGCGATGGAGGCAAACAGCACCGTGGCATGAGGTGGCTCGTGAGCTGGTTTCAAGGCCTGCAGCGGCGTGGCAAATCCATCCCAAGCGGACAGAACCGAAAAGACCGCGAGAGCAATCAAGGGCAGACACATGATCACCGGAACCTCGGTGGCATGATGCGCGGATTCGGTGCGGGGCTTGCCAAAGAAGGCGATGATGACCAAACGCATCATGTAGAACGAAGTCAGCAGTGCTGTGAGCGCGGCGGAGTGGAAGAGGATGCTGCAGCCGCTGTCATAAGCCGCGCCGAGAATGGCTTCCTTGCTGTAGAATCCGCTGGTGATCCATGGAAGGCCCATCAATGCGAGGGTGCCAATGAGAAAGGTCCAGAAGGTGACGGGCATGTGCTTGCGAAGACCGCCCATCTTCCAGATGTCCTGCTCATGGTGGCAGGCATAGATGACGGCACCTGAGCCGAGGAAGAGCATCGCCTTGAAAAAGGCATGCGTGTAGAGGTGGAACATGGCCGGATGGCCGGGGTTCGGACCGTGCGCCTCGTGGCCGTGCTGGGCAGCCATCGCCACGGCACCGACGGCCATGACCATGTAACCAAGCTGGGAGAGAGTCGAATAGGCCAGCACACGCTTGATGTCGTTCTGCTGCGTGGCCATCAAGGCTGCCAACAATGCGGTAAAGCAGCCGATGCCAGCGATGATTTCCGCCGCAAGCGGCGAAGCCTCAATGAGGAAGCTCACACGCACCAGCATGTAAACACCTGCGGCGACCATGGTGGCGGCGTGGATGAGAGCGGAGACGGGGGTGGGGCCTTCCATGGCGTCCGGCAGCCAGACATGGAGCGGGAACTGAGCGGATTTGCCCACCGCGCCGAGGAAGATGCACAAAGCAGCCGCCGTGGTGAAACCTGCGCTGTAACCGGGTGCCCCGGGAGCCAGCGGGCCAGATTTGAAGGCCGTGGCGAGATCATCGAGGTTCACGCTGCCGTGGTTGGCCCCAAAGAGCAGCAAGATGCCGATCATGAAGCCGAAGTCGCCGATGCGGTTGGTGAGGAAGGCTTTTTTGCAGGCTTCGGCGGCGCTGGCCTTTTGGTACCAGTGGCCGATGAGCAGGTAGGAACTCAGACCGACGAGCTCCCAGAAGATGAACATCATGATCAGGTTTCCAGCCAGCACGATGCCGGTCATGGAGAACATGAAGAGTGAGAGGGAACCGAAGAAGCGTGGCTTCGCATCGTCGTCCTTCATGTAGCCGAGCGAGAAAATGTGCACCAGCATGCCGATGAAGCTGACGATGAACATCATGCCCCGGCTCTGCTTGTCGATCAGGACTTCAATGCCTGCATGGAAATGGCCGCCGACGTCGAGGAAGGGCAGGAGCAGCTTGTTGTCATCTTCTGCGGCCAGGAAAAACAGGCAGGCGATGAAGGAAATGATGGAGGAACCCACCGAAATGAGCACGGAAGCCCCTTTGAGCTGACGGTGCCCCAGAAGGATGACGAGCGCCGAAAAGAATGGCAGCAGTAGGATGATGCTGGCGTGCATGCGGGCGCGTTATCCTTGAAGTTTGGTGACGGACTCCACATCCACGCTCTGCTTGGAGCGGAAGAGAGCCACGATGATGGCGAGACCCACGGCCACTTCAGCAGCAGCCACGGTGATGGTGAAGAACACGAGCGACTGCGCGGTGTAATCCGGCAGGCCGTTGACGAGATGAAAGCGGGAGAAGCCGACGAGAGCGAGATTGGCAGCGCTGAGCATCATCTCCAGGCACATGTAGACGATGATGATGTTTCTTCTGGCAATGACGCCAGCGAGACCCAGCGAGAACAGCATGCCGCTGACAACGAGATAGTGGCCAAGGGTGATCATGGGGCGCTCCTTTCGCGTTTGCTGAGAACGACGACACCGATCGTACCGACGAGCAGGAGCAGGCCGATGACTTGAAGGTGGAAGCCGTATTGATCAAACAGAGTGAAGCCGATCAGCTTGGCATCAGGCAGCGTGCCTGCTTTGAGATCATTGGTAATCGTGGGCAGCGCCGCTTTGCCGATTTTTCCTGCTGCCTCGGCCAGAGCCAAGGGGGTATTTTGTGAGGTTTTATTTGCCAGTTCGGTGCTGCCAACAACCGCGATGATTTGCAGGGTCAGCAACACCGCCAGCAACACACCGGACACGATGGCGGGGACGTTTAGTTTCTTGCCCTCCTCCGTTTTGATGTCCAGCAGCATGATGATGAACAGGAAGAGCACCATGACTGCGCCGGCATAGACGAGGATCTGGATGACTCCTATAAAGTAGGCATCAAGGCTGAGGAACAGCGCGGCGAGGCCAACGAAGCTGGCCGCAAGAGCTAGAGCGCAGGTGACTGGATTGCGACCGGTGACGACCAGGAAGCCGAAGCCCAGGGTGATCAGTGCAAAGAGATAGAACAGCAGAGGGGGCATTACTTGAGCTCGTTCCACTTGTTCACCAGCCCCACGCGCTGGCCGCCGATTTCATAAAGGCGCTTTTTGTTGTGCACCATCTCCTGACGTGAGAGACCGGTGATGGCGTAATCCTTGCGCAGGAAAATGGCCTGCTCCGGGCAGACCTCCTCGCACATGCCGCAGTAGATGCAGCGAATCATGTCGATGTCGAATTCCTTGGGCCTCTTCTCGACCTTGGCCCATGGATCATCGCTGGGAATCTCGCTGGGGATGATTTTGATGGCCTTGGGCGGGCAGATGAACTCGCAGAGCTGGCAGCTGACGCAGCGCTCGCGATCCTGCTCGTCCGTGACGAGGGCGGGGGCACCACGGTAGTGTTCGGGCAGATGCTCGTCCCACTTCTGCTCCGGGTATTCCATCGTGACCTTGGGCTTGCCCCCGGCAATCTGGAGGAAGGTCTTGATGCCGTGCCCAATCGTGATTTTCAGCCCTTTCAGCAGCGTGGAAATGAACCAGCGTTCATGCCAGGCAAGTTTGGGACGTTGTACAATGATAGTGGCCATGTATGAGCAGGGAACCGCAGGAGAACCGGGTTTGATTATCCGAACGTCCCGCAGTGCGGCAACCGCTATTTGTGAAAAATTTCACAAGGTCGGGCCCGAATCCCAAAATCAGGCTGAAATTGGCCTTGAATCGCCTGAATGAACGGCAGTGGCTCCAAAGCTCCTCTACAGAGGCTATTTTGAGCTCGGAGTGTCCGCTTTTTTCGGCGAGGACTTCTTTTTGGCGGGAGCTTTTTTCTCCGGCTGGGGAAAGCCTGCCTTCGCATAGGCGACCATTTGAGCAAAAATGCCCTCACCAATGCCATCGACGCTCACCACGTTGGTCACATCGGCCAGAGGGCGGGCTTTTTGGATGGCCTTGGCGCGGACTTCACCAATGCCGGGAATCGCCATGAGCGCCGCCAGATCCCCCTGGTTCAGCAGAGTCAGCAGCTGGGCCCTTTGCTGGGTCACCAGCGTTTTGGCCACAGCCTCCACCTTGGCCGAGGGTTTCTCCGGACTTTTCTTCGGCGGGGAGGTTTCTGCGGCAGTAAGAGCAAAGCTGAGAGATAGAACGGCGAGAAATGCGAGGAACGATTTCATGAGATAGATTTTGTGAAGTGACCAGCAAGATTATTAAATGAATAGGAGGAATGGCGAGCCAAATTTTGTCTGGCTTCTTTTTTTCAGAGGCAACGGCAGGCACTAGGCACCTAAGGGTTCGGCATTTTTGGATGGCCCTATTCTAGCATTCACCGCATGAAGCTTTTGCCCTCTGAGCATCACAACTACGGCTCGGCCTACCTACTCAGCTATTACTAAGCACCTGCTCCGCGACCGGCGCTATGATGTAAGTTTCTATATCTCAGCAAAGAACGGCCCCGTCAGTACCAACACGCAAGGCATCCTGGACAAGTGCCAACCGGACTGTGAGTCATTTCGACAAATTCTCACCAGTCAAATAAAAGGACTTAGAATTCCTATGGCGTTTCTAATTCATATCGGTTAGAATAATAGCACTAACGGGGAAATGACCAATTCTGACCGCATTCGCATATTAATCGTCGAGAACGAGGGCCTCGTGGGCTGCGACATGGCCACGACTCTTGGCAAACTCGGCTATGTGGTGGTCGCCATCTGTGCTTCAGGAGAGGAAGCACTTGAACGTTTGGATGAGTTTCGGCCTGATCTAGTCTTGATGGACGTTCATCTAGCGGGGCAGATGGATGGGATTGACACTGCCCGAGAGCTGCAGAGCCGCAGCCGTGTGGCCATCGTCTATGTCACTGCCTGTGCGGATCTGGACACTGTGGCCCGTGCGCGCCAAACGCACCCGCATGGCTATTTGCTCAAGCCTTTTAATCACGACGAACTGCGCCTTGCCGTGGAAGTGGCTGCGCAGCGCCATTTTGAAGAGAACGAGCGTCAGCGGCGTGAGCACAGTTACTTTGAGGCTTTTCAAAGCCTTGCCGATGGCGTGATCGCAGCGGATCTGTCTGGAGGCGTGGTGTTTATGAACCCCTCCGCCGCGCGTGCCACGGGCTGGAATGCGCAGGAAGCCGTCGGTCGCTCCTTGAACGAAGTGTTTCGTATTTATCAGAGCACTGGAGAGCCCGCCGAGATTCTCTCTGCAGAGTCAGCCACGCAAGCCGCCGAACGCACCGTCTATCTCACGACGCTGGCGGGTGAACGCGTACCGATCCAGGACCGTACGGCACCGCTGCGTGATGCGCAGGGTCAGCTGACCGGACTCATCATTCTTTTCCGAGCTGCGGCTGTGCCAGCGCCGGTAGAAGCAGCGCCCCTCGCGAATCGCAGTACTGCGCCGCTGGTGGATGTGGTGGAAAGCATTTCCGACCCGCTGTTTGCTCTGGATGCCCGCTGGCGGGTGACCTATGCCAACGCGAGCGCCCTGCGCCTCTTTGACCGCAACCTGCAGAACATGCTGGGCCTTTCATTGTGGGACATCATGCCCAGCGCCACGCGTGAACTGCACCATGAGGCGTTCGCCCATGCCATGCTGCACCGCGAGACGGTGAACCGTGAGCTTTACCTCGACGAAAAACAGATCTGGCTGGAACTGCGCGGTTACCCCTTCGGTGAGGGCCTCCTGCTCCTGGTGCAGGATGTGACGGCCCGGCGCGAGGAAGCGGAGCGCCGCAACCGCATTGACCGCCTGGAATCACTCGGACTGCTGGCGCGCGGCTTTGCCCACGATTTCAACAATCTGCTCACTGTGCTGCTGGGCAACATCTCGCTGGCCGAGATGCGCCTGCGCAATGCCATCACTCTGCCTGAACTGCACACGGCCAAGCAGGCCACGCTGCAGGCGCAGAACCTTGTGCAGCAGTTGCTGACTTTCGCCCGAGGCGGTGCGCCGATCAAAACACAGATCCGCCTTGGCGATCTCATTGAGACCTTCTTTGCACACCACACTCGTGCGAATCGCGTAGAGTACCGGATCGAAGTGCAGCCCGGCCTGCCGCAGATCGCCATTGATGGTGCTCAGATCCGCCGCCTGCTGAGCAATCTGATTCGCAACGCCGAACAGGCGCAGCCGAACGGCGGTGAAATCACCGTGCGCTGCTTTGCTCCTGATCACGCCGAGATGTTCCCCGGTGAAATGGTCACCGACACGAATTTCCAGCCCTCGGGCCTTGCCATCGAAGTCGAAGACAAAGGTGAAGGCATCACGACGGAACACCTGCCGCACATCTTTGAGCCTTACTTCAGCACCCGCAAGGCTGACAACGCGACTGGTCTGGGCCTCACTGTCTGCGAATCCATCGCCAAAGCCCATGGTGGCTCTCTGACCGTCAGTTCAGATCATGGCAAGGGCACCACGGTGCGCTTCTACCTGCCGCTGGATTCTGATGGTGAGGAAGCCGATGCCTTTGGTCTCAGCAAGGTGTTCGACGCGGCACCGGAACTGAACGCTGCCAATCCGCGCATCTTGGTGCTGGAGGATGATCCGCTGGTGCGCTCGTTGATTGTCCGCAATCTCACTGGCAACGGCTTCGATGTGGCTGAGAGCTCTGAAGGCAGTGAAACGGTGCGCATGTATCAGGAAAGCGTGACCCAAGGCCGGGCCTTTGACCTCGTCATTCTCGACCTCAGCATTCCCAATGGCATGGGTGGTGTGCGTGCGATGGAGAAACTTCGTGCCATCGACCCCGAAGTCTTTGCCATTGTATCCAGCGGCTACTCGGATGATCCGGTGATGGCCAACCCTGCCTCCTACGGCTTTGCCGCCGTGCTGCCAAAGCCCTATGAGCCTGCCGACATGCTGCGCCTCGTGCGCAACATCCTGGCGACACGGGGCATTCGCCGCGCTTCGTAAGCGGGGCTCGCGTTGACAAGCGCGTCTTGTTTGAGAAAGAACCTGCATGCGCGAACAGGACCTTCTCGACAAGCTGAGCAAAATCGAGCGACTTTATGCAGGCGCTGCGACTCCCGGTGAGAAAGAAGCCGCCGCCGATGCCATCATGCGCATCAAACGACGACTGGGTGAGACCGCCAAGATCGAGCGGCCCATTGAGTACAAGTTCACCCTTGCGGATGGCTGGTCGAAAAAACTCTTCACCGCCCTGCTGCGCCGGTATGAGCTCAGGCCGTACCGCTATGCGCGTCAGCGGCGAACCACGGTCATGGTCCGAGTGCCGCGCAGTTTTGTGGACGAGACGCTGTGGCCAGAGTTCCTTGAACTCAGCAAGGTCTTGCAAACTTACCTCGATGAAGTGACCGAACGGGTGATCTCCCGTGCCATCCATGAAACTGAGGGCGAGGAGGAGGTCATTGCCGGTGAGTATTTGGAATGATGCGGGCTACCTGCCGTTTTTTGCCACTGCGGCATCGGTCACCCGGGTTTCTATCTCGCTCAGCGCGCGACTGCCGGGTCCTTCGATTTTTGCGTGTCCCAGAGGAGCTTCATGGCGATAACGCCGAGCCACGGGGCGAGGCCTGCCATGGCCATGCCGAGATCGAAGGACTTCGTTTCATCCACGAGCCGGCCAAAAAGCTTGTGCATGGGTGATGACACCGCCCACACCCAGGTGCTAAGCAAGCCCGTGAGCCTTCCCACGTGCCTGTCGGAAAGCTCCTGCACAAAGCTGTAGTAGCATGGGAACAAAGCCAGGGCTCCGGCACCGACGATGAGAATGGCCCCCATGAGCGGCCAGCCTTTGGGCAGCCATAGCAGGAGCAAGCTGAACGACGTCATGAAACAAGCGCCTGCATACACCCAACGCCGTGCGCCGTGTGCGGAAATAGTGAACCGCCGGGCGAGCCAGAGTGAGATGATCCCTGCGGCGATGCAGCCGATGTCCGTGCCGATGTAGTAGGCGGAATTGAAGGCGAGGGCCTCCGTCTCCGAGTAACCGCGCCCTTCCTGCATGAACTTCGGCAGCCAGACGCGGAAGAGATGCCAGCAGGTCTGCGCACCGAAGATCAAAATGGCCAGCGCCCAGAAACGACCGCCCAGCAGAATGTCCCACATGCTCTCGCGTTTGGATGGATCATCCTCCACCACCACATCCAGATCATTTTTGCGCATCGACACGAACCAAAGCACCACCCATAGCAGCCCGATGAAGCCGATGACTTCAAAGGCCAGGCGCCAGCTGGAAAGCTCATCCGTCATGAGCCAGATCATCAGCGGCGGCGTCACCACAGCGCCGATGGACGCCCCGCTTTGCAGCACGCTGTTTCCCATGGTGCGGTCCTTTGGCTGCAGCAATGCAAACGTCGTCTTCAACGCACACGGCCAGTGGCCCGCTTCGAAGAAGCCCAGCAGCACACGGCACGTCAGCAACGGCCAGTAGCCTTGAGTATGCGCTGAGGCAATGCCCATGAGCGACCAGCCGCTGAGCACCACCGGATAGAGCCAGTAAATGCGAAAGCGGTCCGCCAGAAAGCCGAACACCAGAGATCCCACCGCAAACGCCCAACCGAACGCCAGCTCCATGTCGCCATACTGCTCCTGCGACAGATGGAACTCCTTTGTCACCCGCGTCGAGGCATTCGCCAGCGTCTGGCGGTCCATGTAATTGATCGTCGTGGCCAGCAGCAGGAGGCCGCAGAGATACCATTTCCAGAGAGAGGAGCGGGGAGTGGGCATGGAGTTGAGTACGGCATCAAGCGTGCCGTTTGAACGCATCAATCGTTTTCTCGACTCTTTCTTCCATAATCTGGATGCCGACGATGATGCTTCACGGTGAGGACATGCACATGCGTCAGATGTATTTCGTACAGGATATGGTACGGGAAACGTTGCAAGTTGCAGCGCCGGAGATTGCCGCTGGCAAAGTGAAAATGAGTCGGGTTCTTTGCTATGTTTTCCAATGCCGCGTTAAGCTCCAAGAGGAACTCATCTCCCGCGCGGTCTGAATTTCTGTCCAGCCAATCCACCACATGACGGATCTCATGCCGCGTGCGGGTATGCAGCCGAAGGTTCATTTTTTCACGCGGCCTGCCTGCACCCCAGCCATGAGCTCCTCCAAGGTGATCCCAGGATCCTCGCCGGATCTCATTTCCGCACTACGACGCAAGGCGATGGTGACACTGTCTTCTCCTGCATCTTCATCCTCAAAATCTTCACCACCCAGAGAGTCTATCAGCAGGCCGGCCAGTTCTGCGCGGTCACCATAGTCGAGCTTGGTCACGAGTTGAGCGAGTTCCGCAGTAAGCATGGCAGTAGATTAGCAAATGGCCTGCTTTCGACAAGAATCAATTCATCTCACCCTTCCCAGCTCTTTCCATCCCACGCGATCACGCGTTCCAGCATCTTAACCACTGTCTCGCTGAAGCATTGAAACAGTACCTCGCCTTTTTCGGCGGTGGCGGAGCGGGGATCGCCGACGTGGCCGGGTTCGCTGCGGTCTGGCATGATCCAGCCGCGAGAGGCGGGTTCGAATGCGTTGCCGAAGGGGACATCACTCGTCTTGGGCAGATCGACTACGAGTTCGGGGCGGAGACGGAGCACCATGCTGGTCTCCCATTCGCAGGCGTGGCCCATGACGCGCTGCTGAATGGCAGGATCACGGGTCCATGGCTCGGCACCGAGATTCCAGTAAGTGGCGAAGAGCAGCAGCAGATCGCTGCGATCCCGATATTTCTGCCGTGTTTCAAAGACGGCCTGTTTGCCGGGGATGTCGTTGCCGCCGTGGCCGTTGAGGAAGACGAGGCGCTTGAAGCCATGGGCGATGAAGTTGTCCATCAGGCCGTTAAGCAGATCGAGATACAGCCGTGGCTCTGCAGACAAGGTGCCGGGGAAGTCCATGTGATGGTGCGAATTTCCGAGCCAGGTCAGTGGCGCAATCAACACACGCTTTCCCAGCGCGGCCTCGGTGCGGCGGACGAGTTCGTTTGTCAGCATGCTGTCCGTAAAGACCGGCATGTGCCGGCCATGCTGCTCCAAAGCAGCGACGGGAAAGATGACGGGGGTGTTTTTGTCAAGGGCGGCCACAGCGGGCCAGGTGAGATCAGCTAAAAGCATCCAATTAGAACGCCATTAGCGATTCGTTTTTTGATGGACTTGCATCTTTGTTCCGAGCTGGAATCCTACCTGATGAAATTATGGCCCCGTCTACTGCTTGGCGGGACACTCATTCTGCTGGCATCTTGCGGGACCTCCACTCCGAAAAATGGTGCCCTCCCCACGGTGGGATTTGTCAGTCAGGAAACCATCGCGCATGCCTGCCGCCAGCACACCGTACGCCGCCAGGGCACGGCTGGATTTGAAATGCTGCCGGATGGTCGTGAGGCCTTCCTAGCGCGACTGGCCATGGTGGAGGCCGCGCAGCACACGCTGGACGTACAATACTACATCTGGAGAGACGATGTGGTCGGCACCACGTTCGCCGAACGTCTGCTGGCAGCCGCGGACCGCGGCGTGAAAGTACGCCTGCTGCTGGACAACACCACCGATGCCCAGGTCGAGGTGAGCTCCGCCGCGCTAGCGGCGCATCCCAACATTCAGGTGGCCTTCTTCAATCCGCTGACGGATCTGAAGGGCATTTTTGCCGGGAATCCCATCCCGGTGATCGGTGAGATCGACCGCATGCAAAGCCGCATGCACAACAAGGTCTTGATCGCGGATGGCACCCTGGTCATTGGCGGTGGGCGAAACCTGGGAGACCCCTACTTTGGCATCCATCGTGAGCATAACATGCGTGATTTGGATTTCATCGCCGCAGGGCCGGTGGTGGATGCATCGGCCAAGTCGTTTGAACTTTACTGGCGGTCGCCGCTGACACGCATGGGCGATCAGTCAAAGATCACCGAGCATGAACGTGAAAAACTGCGTGAACTGCGCAAGCACGTCGGTCGCAAAAAGCGCATACTGGCAGCGAAAAGCGGGCGCCCCTTCCCTCTTTCGCTGAATCGAGAGGAAGCTTTGGAAACTTTGCACCAACTCGTGAACCGCATGATCTGGGCTGAGTACGAGTTCGTGGCAGACCCGCCGGAGCGCATGATGCGTCAGAGACAAGTAGCCTCACCGGTATGGCGCAAGATTGAAACTGCCGTTCGCAAGGCGAAGTCCGACGTGGTGATGCATGCCGCCTATTTCATTCCTCAGAACGACACGCTGGAACTGCTGAGAGCGGCGACAGCACGCGGTGTGCACGTTCAGGTGCTGACCAATTCCCTGGCTTCCATCGATGGAGTGGCCGCAATGGCGGGGATCGCGAACCGCCGCGCTGGCGTGCTGGACAGCGGGGTCAGCCTCTTTGAACTCAATGCACATGCGGCAGATCGTCAAGACTACATCCATGCGCGCAGACTGACGCCACTGGGGATGCATACGAAAGGGTTCGTCGTCGATGACCGCCTGTCGTTCATCGGCTCGTGCAACATGGATCCGCGCTCCAAATACATCAATACCGAGACGGGCGTGATCATCCAGAGCGCGGCATTCGCCGCGCGCTTGACATCACATTTGATGAAGGGTTTGGAGCCGAAGAACAGCTGGCGGATCACGCGTGCGGCCAACGGCTCCTTCCTCTGGACAGGGCAGCTGGCCAACGGTCAGCGCGCGGTGCGCCGCATCGAACCCGGCGCGTCGCTGCTGCGCCGGCTTGAGTATTGCATCTACCGCTGCCTGCCCTGGGAAGATCTGCTCTGAGTGCCGCCTCAGCGGATTTCTTCGACCTTGATCGTGTGCGTGACGGGTTTGATGAACTTGCGGACGTTGGCGTCCTGCTTGGCATGCTCATCGGCCAGTTTCTTCTTCAGTTTAGTCAAAGCCACGGCCACTTTGGGATCTTCGGCCGCTTCAGCGGCGATCACGCGCATGTGAGTGACGAGGTTTTTGATCAGGATCGTTTCATAGCTCTCCTTCTGGGTGATGGCGTTGCTCAATGCGGCAAAGTCGTTGTCAAAAGGTGTCTTGGTGAACTCGGCGGCGAGATTGACGCCTGCTTCGAGCTGCTCGCGGCTGAATTCCTTGCTCTGAGTGCCCCAGGTGACCTTGGCCTTGGCGCTGCCGAGGTTCACTACCTTGAGAGTGAAGCGGTTGAGGTCCTGATTGAAGCTGGTGAAGGGCAGGATGCTGCGATTGCTGCCTGCTGAGGATGAATCTGCGTCGAAGACAAACGGCCACTTCGTGCTTTCCAACGTGACGCTGCCGAGTTGCAGGCCTTTGACCGTGTGACCGGTGCTGGCGGTATTGGGACCTTTCATGTCGACCGTGACCTGGCCGATGTCGCCGTCAAAGCCCAGCGCCTTCAAAAACGCCTGCGCCATCAGGAGCTGACCCGCCGGTGCCGGATGAAAGCCGTCACCGCCGAAAGGACCATATTCTTTGCCAAGCGCCGCCTTCGACTTGGTGAGAGCACTGATCATCGTGTCATACACGTTGGCAAAGGGCTGCTTGTTCTCTTCTGCGAGCTTTTTGGCGATGTCACGCAGGTGGGAGAGGTTGTCGTTGTAGTCCTGGCCGGTGACGTTCTTCTTGAAGTAGTCCGGGTCCACACTGCCGGGGGAGCCGATGGCCATGACCTTCACGCCGACCTTTTTCAGGCCGTCGACGACCAGGCGCATGTTCTTCTCATACTCGGCGCCGATCTCGGGTGCGTAAGGCCGGTAGCTGGCGTCGTTCATGCCGTAGCAGGTCGTTGCGATATTCGGATTGAACACCGCGAGATCGTTTTCGAGGCGTGCCGCGAATCCGCCAGCGCGCTCACCACTCCAGCCGAACTGGAAGACATGGATGTCGCTGCGACCGGTGCAGGCCAGCAGGTAGGTCTCGATGTATTTGGAATAAATCTTCTGCTCGGTGATGCTGTCGCCAATGACAGCGACACGGGCGTTGGGCGGCAGCAGGGACTCGGCACGCAGACTGACGGCGGCGAGGAGGATGGAAAGAAGCGGGAGAATGCGCATGGTGGTTGAAATGAGAGGTTCACATACCTCCAAAAAAGGGGAGTTCTGGCAAGGATTTGTTTATCCATCCCTAAACTCACATCTTGTGGCAAGACGGCCGAGCCACTAACCTTCACGACTGATGATTGATTCCAACCAGAGTCCAGATTCAGGCTTTGAAAAGCCGCTTCGGGCTTCATCAGCCAATATCCCTCCTGCTATACCAGCATCGAGTCGTGCTGCCCTGGGTTGTCTGGCATTGCCAGCGTTGACGGGCGGGTGCTCAATTTTACTCCTGGCAGTCGCCTTTTTCTTTGCAGGCGCATCATGGGTGCTCACCCGGTTTGGAGGAGAGCCGTTTCACATCGAAATTCCAAGCGTCCATGGTGATTGGTTGTCATCGGCATGGTTTATCGGGTGCCTTATCGCATGCAGAGCGATGCTTGCTGAGACGCGAAAACCCTGGGTTTATTGGCTCGTCAGTCTTTGTCTGGCACTTACCGCCCTTGTGAGCCTCGGGAGTGCATGGTTCGAAATCTCCTGGCCTGGCGCCTCTGATGATCAAACCTTGGTGATTGGGCAGTGGCTCGGTTTTGCCATAATCATCTCGTTACTTTGCTGGTTTGTGCTGGGGAAGCAGAGCCGCAGGTACTACCGCGTTTCCGTCGAACAAGCCGTTGATCGCTGAACCTGAAGGTGGTCGTAAAAACAGACTGTGAGGATCACACTGGTTCAACTCAGCATGGATTCCGTCTGTGCGAGGACATCGCCAAAGGGAATGCGCTCCAGCAAACCGAAGCTGGGGTGCCTGCCGAGACGTTCACGCGCGGTGGCGGGGCTGGTGAGACCGCAGAGGAAGCGGGCGAGCTGGCGAGAGGAGCGCAGCGCGGCTTTGCGCTCGGCGATGACCTCGTGGATGGCGGCCACGTGCTCGACGGTGATCGGCGGCGGCTCGGACTGCGGGATTTCGCGTGGGGATTCGTTGGTGATGCCTTTTTCGTGCTCTTTGCAGCTGGTGCAGGTGCCGCAGTCGGCGGCCATTTCTTCACCGAAGTAGTGCAAGAGCCAGCGGGTGAGGCAGCCGCGATGCTGGGCGAAGGTGAGAACCTCGTTCAAGCGCTCGACATCACGACGTTCACGCTCGGCAAAGAGCTGCTGCATCTTCTTGGTGATCTCCTTGGGATCGCGACGATGCGCGTCTTCGGACAGCCTATATTTCTGGCGGCTGCCGCTGGGCTTGAGTTCGATGTCGCCAGATTCCTGCAGCCAGGTTAGTGCTTTGAGCACGCGATCACGTGGTTCGTTGAGTTCAGCGGCGGCCTCATCGGGATTGAGCGTGATCCACTTGGTGCCGCGTTTGCCGCATTGAAACAACAGGCGCAAGAATGCCTGTCGCTCCGGTTTGTGGCCGGAAAGGATGCGCTGCTCGGGCTGAATGAAGCGGAACTGATAGCTCGCGTAAAAGGAGCCGAGCGGACGCAGGATGCCGTCGAGTTCAAGATTCGTGATGACTGTTTCGATGACCAGCGGGCGGATGTCCGTGGCGTGGGCGAGATCGTACATCGAGATATCGAATTCCGCACCTTGGAGCAGCAGATGATCGAGAAGCTGGCGGATAGCCTGCGGCGTGGGGGTGTCGCCAAAAGTGAAGTTTTCCAGCACGATGCAGTCGTCTGCGCAGGCGAGGAGTTCGCAGACAGAGACCTTGCCATCGCGACCCGCACGACCGGTTTCCTGCGAGTAGTTTTCGAGAGTCTTGGGAAGATTGTAGTGATACACCGCACGGATGTCCGCTTTGTCGATGCCCATGCCGAAGGCGATGGTGGCGACGATGACATCGGTCTGGCCGTTCATGAAGGCATCCTGCGCGGCGTGGCGGTGCTCATCTGGCAGACCGGCGTGATAGGCGAGAGCGTTCACGCCATTTTTCTGCAAATGCGTGGCCACATGCTCGGCGGTGTTTTGCAGTGTCACATAAACGATGGAGGGCACCTTGCGCTTCAGCAGCAGCTTGGTGAGCACGGGCAGGCGCTGCTGCGCGGTGCAGGGCGTGATGCGGAAGTGCAGATTTGAGCGCAGGAAGGAGGTCTGCACGTGATCCTCCTGCGCGATGCCAAAGGCTTTGCGAATGTCTGCCGCGACCGATGGCGTGGCGGTGGCGGTGAGGGCGAGCACGGGCTTGATGCCGAGCTCTTTTGCGACGAGTGCCAGACGCAGGTATTCGGGACGGAAATTGTGCCCCCACTCGGAGATGCAGTGCGCTTCATCGACCGCCATCATGGAGATGCGCAGGCGCTTGAGCCGCTCGACGAAGTTTTCATTCATGAGCCGCTCTGGGGCGATGTAGAGGAGCTTGAGCGTGCCGTTGCGCATGTCGTCAAAGACCTGCATGGCCTCGTCAGCTGAGAGCGAAGAATCCAAGCGTGCTGCTGCAATGCCACGTGCCCGCAGCGCCTGCACCTGGTCCTTCATCAGCGCGATCAGCGGTGAGATGACCAGCGTGACGCCGTCCATCAAAAGTGCCGGGAGCTGATAGCAAAGCGATTTGCCGGCGCTGGTGGGGAAGAGCGCGAGTGAGCTTCTTCCTGCGAGCAGGGCCTCCATCACCTGCTCCTGTCCGGCACGGAAGGTCTTGTGGCCAAAGTGCTGTTTGAGGGAAGCGTGGAGATCGTGGGGCATTATATCCGCAAAAAAGCAATCATGTGGCAAACGGTCAAGACGACCCGCTTGGAAGGATAGGCTGCCGCTATGGCGGACATCAGAAAATACGATTCGCACTGCCCGGGGTCTTGAACAACCAATATCCTCATGCTCACACGCCTCCTGTTCGTTCATCTCGTGCTGGCCACTGCCATCTCGGCCGAGGAAAAACCTTTCACGATGCTCACAGACGAACTGCTGGCGCAGCTCCCTGAATCACAGTGTGCTGAGTGGAACACCTACATGGCGAAGTCACGTGCTGCTGCTGCCAACGAGCGCCGCATCCTCGCGGAGGAGTGCCAGAAAGCAGGTTTCAAAAATTCAGCACCGGCACCAGGCAACCGTAAGGAGTTTGAGTTCGACAGTGACACGCCTGCCGAGTGGTTTGGCAGCGCCGAGAACCAGAAACTCGCCGAAGTTGTCGTCAGTTATCAAACACCCACTGGCGGCTGGTCGAAGGCGGTGGATTACACGAAGGGGCCGCGCCAGCCCGGCACGCACTGGACCGCCCAAAAGGGGGACGCATGGCATTACTGCGGCACCTTCGACAACCGCACGACGACCGAGCAGCTCAAGTTCCTGGCCGGAGTGTTCACCGCGACGAAACGCGAGGAAGTACATGCCGCGCTGATGAAGGGACTCGACTACGTTTTCGCCGCGCAGTATCCCAATGGGGGCTGGCCGCAGAACTACCCGGTGGAACGAGGGTATCACGAGGCGATCACGCTCAATGACGACGCCATGATGCACGTGCTCGAACTGCTGCATGCTGTAACAAAGGGCGAAAAGCTTTTCAGTTTCGCCGATGAAACACTGAAGCAGCGGGCGCAGGCCGCATTCGACAAAGGCATTTCCTGCATTGCGGCAATGCAGGTCAAAATCGACGGCGTCCCCACCGTCTGGTGTGCGCAACATCATCCGCTCACGCTGGCTCCCGTAAAGGCCCGGGCTAAAGAGCCCCCTTCCCTGAGCGGTGGCGAATCCGCCAACTTGGTGAAGTTCCTCATGCGACAAGGTCCCACGACGCCCGAGGTCGTCAGCATGATCGAGTCAGCGATGAAATGGTTCGAGGGGCATCGGCTCACCGGCCTGCGAAAAACCAAAACGGCCGAGGGCAAGACCGACTACATCGACGATCCCACGAGAACCGAGGTGATCTGGGCCCGTTTTTACGATCTTAAAACCGGCAAGCCCATCTTCGCCGGTGCCGAAGACGGCATTGTTTATCCCACCTTTCACGAAATGGCGGCGAAGAACAAAGTCGCCTACGATTTCTTCAGCACTCGTCCGAAGGAAGTGCTGGAGAAGGAGGCCGCCCGCTGGAGAAAGCGGCTGGAGAAAGAAAAATAATGGTCAAGGGCCGCCATCAGGCGACCGCTTGACCATTCTTTGAGGGGTGCGCCGCTGCTTACTTGCTGTGCGTGTCGCAGTGTTCCGCTTCGGGCTCGGTTTCTTCGACGATGGCCTTGGACTTGAGGAACTCCATGGCTTCCTGCAGGAGGAGGTCGCTGCGGACATTGTCGATGAGACCGTTTTTCTGAGCCTCGGCCATGAACTTCTTGGCGGGGGTCTTCTGACGCTCGGCGATCTGTGCGAGGGCCATGGCGATCTTCTGGCCGGGAACTTCGAGGGCTTCCTTCTTGGCGATCTGCTCAAGGATGAAGCTGACTTTGACGTTCTGGCGGGCCTGATTGGTGGCGCTATTGAGGATCTCGTCCTGCTGCTTGATCAGCTCTTCTTCGCCGATGCCCTGCTGCATGGCGCGCTGGGCGATTTCGTTGGTGCGGCGCTGGGCTTCGCGGTTCACGACTTCCTGAGGGAGTTCGAACTCCACCTTTTCGAAGAGGTGGGCGATGACCTGATTGGACTTCGCGGCATCACGGGCCTGCTCGCGGCGGCGGCGGATGGCGTCGCGCACTTCATCGCGAAGGGTTTCGAGGCTCATCTCCTCACCGGCGATCTTTTTGATGAACTCTTCGGTGAGTTCCGGCACGGCCTTGTTCTTCACGCCGTGGCATTTAACGGCCAGGGCGATGGTCTTGCCGCGCAGAGCTTCGAAGTTGAAGTCGTCTGCCAGGGTGATGTTGAGCGTGCGCTCGTCATCTTTGGCGATGCCGACGAGGCCTGCGTAGAAGCCGGGGAGGAAATCGTCTTCGTCGGCGAGGAGGAACCAGTTTTCATTCATCTCCTTGAGATGAGAAGGGGCATCTGGCATGGCTTCGGCGATGGGCTGACCATCGAGGCTGCCGGTGACGCTGAGAACGACGACATCACACACGGCGGCGACACGATCCACGTCTTCGTAAGTGGCCTGGTTTTCGCGGAGGTGGAGGAGATCGTGGTCCACATCAGCGTCGGTGACTTCGATGCGCGGAAGCTTGACCGGGATGCCGGTGTACTCGGGCAGCTCAAACTTCGGCGCGAGGCTCATCTCGATGGTGAAGCTAAAGCTCTTGTCCGTGTCGTGATACATCTTGTCGTTCACGGCGAGGACGTTGAGGAGCTCGAGGCCTTCGCTCTTCACGGCCTGGCGCAGGCCTTCGCTGATGAGTTTCTTTTCGAGTTCGTCCTTCACTTCGTTTTCGTAGCGCTTGGCGACGATGCTCTTCGGCGTTTTGCCGGGGCGATAGCCGGGCATGCGAACCATGCCGGCGAAGTAGGTGATGATCTCGTCACGTTCTTTGCCGACCTGGTCGGAAGGAACGCGGACGTGGGCGACGGCTCGGCAGTTGGGCTGATGTTCGACGTTGATGTTCATGAGAAAGAGGTTAGGGGGCGAAGTGTTTTCCATCCCAACAACCGGGCGGTGGGGAACCGCGTCCGGGCCGGAGGGGCGCGCATGATAGACAGTTTGACGGTTTTGACAAACAGAGAACGACATCCCCGATTTTAGCCTTCATGCGTATTTTTCAGAGATTTGAGGTCTGGCTGCTGCTTATCGTAGGCGGAATCGCTATTTGGTGGTCGTTTCAAACGGCCCCAAATCCGGTTGAAAATAGCCCAGAAGCCGAAATAAGCGCCGATTCTCCCCTGCAGCTGCGCCGCTGCACGCTGGAGCGGGATTTTGGCAATGCCCGGCTGGATTTGGAGGTGCGCTACAAAAATTCCAGCCCTAGACCGCTCTCCATGCAGGCGCCGGACGTGCGTTTGGTCAATGGAGCCGGCAAGGATGTGCCCCCCTTTATTCTCCCGGTGGAACGCCCGCCGAGCATCGAAGCCCAGACCACGGGCGATGTCCGACTGCGATTCTGGCTGGAAAAAGCAGACCTAGCCGGCCCGCTGACGTTGGAAATCCGCGGGCAGAAGCTGGAAGTCAAAAACGGCACGGCGCTGGATTTGGAGAAGCTGGAGAATGGAAAGCCTAGGGTGTGGACTAGTGCTTCGTGGGCTCTCTGAACTTCGATCTATGAACCGAAAAGGCCTTTGGAAAGCAGGCATCGGAGCCCTAACGTTGCTGTTGCTGATTTCTGGGGGACCTAACTGCATCCATCTTTTTTACCGTCTCTCGACGCCCCAAACGGTCGTTTTGGCCAATCGCTCACATTATGAGACTTTAGCCAACAGGGAAAGCGGTCTCAGCGCTGAGGACCAAGAGACCAGTATCCGCAAAAGGTATGAACTGACTCTGTGGTTCCACGCCCGTGGTTTGAATATTGACGAGGGCGACGACCATGAGAGCATCTGGCAGTCCATCAAGCATCCTTGGTGGGAACTTATGGAGTATTGGAGGCTTTGATGTCTTTCACGCATTCAAGACCACCCACGTCGCGCCCCAGGAGCCGCTGGTTTCATCAGCGGGCCAGATGAACTGGTGAACTTCGGGCAGCTTTGCGAGCAGCTGATGCACTCCGGTTCGAAGAGTTCCACTGCCTTTGCCGTGGATGACGCGGACACGGAGGATGCCGCGCTTGCGGCATTCGGCGAAATATTCTGGCAGCAGGCTGCCGATTTCATCGGGGCGGAAGGTATGCAGGTCGAGCTCTGGGCCGATGGGATGCTCCACAACATCGGGGATCGGTTCGTCAGCGTCTGCGGGCATGGGTGGAAGATGATTCGATAGAACCCCGAGTCCAGGGGCATTCGATATGCACAGTGCTTGTGATCTGTGCTGAGACGTCTAGCTTGGGCCAAGCGTTTCCAAGGAGTTTCTATTGCGTCCCCAACTACGGTCCTGGTTCCAGCAACTGCGTGATTTCTCACGTCAGGGCAAGACGTGGCTGCAAACGCTGGCAGCCGAAAGTGAGCTGGACCCCTTTCCGCTCAGGCAGACGCTGAAGAGTTACAACCAAGAAATGTTCAAGGCGGACACCAGGAGCGGGCTGGACGGCGCGCTGCTGGCCATCCCGCAGGGAATGGCGTTTGCCGTGGTGGCCGGACTGCCGCTGGCCTATGGCATCACTTGCTCCGCCGTGGCCTGTGTGGTCGGCGCGCTGTTGATGAGCTCACGGCATTCCATTTATGGGCCGACGAATGCCACGGCCTTCATGGTGTCGTCCTATTTCGCCGCGTTTCCCAACTTGAATCAAATGGCCTCGATGCCGATGCTGGTGTTCCTCGTGGGTGCGCTGCTGATCTTCGGCGCGTATTTTCGCGTTGCGGACATGGCGCGTTTCATCAGCCGGGCAGTGGTCGTGGCGTATCTTACCGGCGCCGCATTGCAGATGTTTGCTCATCAGCTCCCTGTGGTGCTGGGCCAGCAGCTCTCCGAGCCTTCCGGGAAACCGGTGGCCCGAACGCTGGTCTCCGATGTGCATAATGTGCTGGGCAATCTCGGGGGCATTCACTGGCCGAGTGCGCTGATCTGCGCTCTGGCCATTGGTTGCTACTATTGTCTCAAACGTTTTGGCAAACGCTTCCCGGCGCTGACGCTGACGCTGATCCTGATGTCACTGATCGCGGTGATAATGAACAAAGCGGGACTGCAGGTGGCCACCTATTCAGATCTGTCCTTCACCTGGCGCACGCTGCTGCCACCCTTCCCGGACTTCACCAGCGGCAATGCCTCGGCGCAGTTCAGCCAGCTCTTTGGGCTGGCGCTTTCGCTCGCGTTTGTGGCGATGATGGAAAACTCCGCGATGGCGCGCACGCTGGCCAGCCGTTCGGGGCACAATGTGGATGCCAACCAGGACATGCTCAGCCTGGGCGCGGCGAATCTGGCCTGTGCCTACCTCAGCGGCATGCCTGCATCCCATTCGCTGACACGTTCGCTGGCGGCGTATGAGAGCGGGGCGGTGTCGCCTGTGTCTGCCATTGTGAGTGGAGTGGTGTGTCTGGTGGCGGCGCTGACGATCGGCCCGCTGGTGGCGTTCATCCCCAAGGCTGCGCTGGGGGCGATGGTGATCTGTGTAGCGGTGGCGCTCATTAACAAGCGGCAGATCCACATATCCCTGCGAGCGACAGGGGCGGATGCAGTGGTGTTTATCACAACCTTCGTGGCCACGCTGCTGGTGCCGCTGCATGTGGCGATCTTCACCGGCGTGGGCCTTTCGATCATTCTTTACCTGCACAAGGCCAGCCAGCCCTCGCTGGTGGAATATGTCTTCAATGAAGAAGGCAATCTGGCCGAAGCGCACCAGGGAGGGCGCCAGCATCCGGCCATCTCCATCGTGCATGTGGAGGGCGATTTGTTTTTTGCCTCGGCCGACCTGTTTCGCACACAGATCCAAGGCTCATGCACCGACCCGAATCTGCGGATTGTCATCCTGCGGCTAAAGAATGCACGCCACCTCGATGCCACATGTGCCATGGCGATTGAAGAACTGGTGCGCACGCTGCGTGCCGACGGGCGGGACCTGATCGTCAGCGGCATATCGAAGGATCTGTACCGTGTGCTGAAGGGTGCTGGCATGGTGGAGGTGATCGGGAAGGACAATCTCTTCCCCGCCAGTCCGTCCAACCCCAATCTTTCCACCCGCAATGCTTTGCGCCGTGCGCAGGAGATTCTGGGCATCAAGGACGCTGATGTGCGTATCTACTACGATCCCTCGAAATCCCCCAAGCCCTAGTTTTGACTACCCCCTCTATGAAATGGTCCTTTCGCCTCTTCACCTTTGCCGGCACGGAGGTTCGTGTTCATGTCACCTTCCTGCTGCTGCTGCTGTTTGTCGCCAGCCAGAGTTTTCTGAGCGGACAGGGACTTCCTGCAGCGCTGGAGTCGACCCTGTTCATCACCACCATGTTTGCGTGCGTGGTGCTGCATGAGTTTGGCCACGTCACGGCGGCGCGGGGTTACGGCATCCGCACGCCGGACATCACGCTGCTGCCCATCGGCGGCGTGGCACGGCTGGAGCGCATGCCGCGCAAACCTTCGCAGGAGCTTGTGGTGGCCATCAGCGGACCTCTGGTCAACGTAATCATTGCGGCGGCCATTTGGCTGGGCTCTGGCATCAGCACGGCGTTCCATCCTGGGTACGATTTTCTGCAATCAGGCCATTTCTTCCAGAAGCTCATGATGTGGAATATCCTCATGGTCTTGTTCAACCTGATCCCTGCCTTTCCCATGGACGGCGGCCGGGTGCTGCGCGCGTTGTTTGCCATGTTCATGGAGTACGGTGTTGCAACACGCCGGGCGGCTTCGATCGGGCAGGGCATTGCGATGATGGTGGCCATCTACATGCTGCTGAACCACAAGATTGATCCGATGATACTGCTCATCTGCTTCTTCATCTTCATGGCCGCAGGGCAGGAGGCAGCCATGGTAACCCAGCAGGAGGCCACGCGGAATCTGCGCGTGCGTGATGCCATGCTCACTGATTTCCGCAGCCTGCCACCGGAGGCCACGCTGCGTGATGGTGTCGAGCTGCTGCTCGCCGGCGCACAGCAGGACTTTCCCGTACTGGACGCCCATGGCGGCATTCAGGGCATGCTGACGCGACACGATCTGATCTCAGCTCTCGCGGAAAAGGGTACCGGGCAGCCGGTGGTGGATGTGATGCGCCCCTGCTCTGAATCGACTCAGGCAAGCATTGACCTCACGCAGGCGCTGGAAACCTTGAACTCCAGCAATTGCCCGGCCCTGCCGGTCCTTGATCCCATCAGCGGTGAAGTCATCGGTCTGCTCACCACGGAAAACGTGGGCGAGACGCTGATGGTGCGTGCGGCATTGATGAAACTGCGCGCCTAAACAGTGCTCTCTCCCGGCGGCAGATGCATGGCAGGCAGCGGTGCGACGATGTTCACCGGCCATGGGGAAAATTTTTCAAAGATGCCGGGAGCGAGTTCTTTGCTACTGGCATAGCCACGACGGAACATTTCGAGCTTGGCGTCGATGTTATCGACGTGATGCAGCGCCACGGCCTCAGGCGTCTTGGGTAGAACGGGGGAGCCAAATTCAAGGCTGCCGTGATGTGCCGCGATGAGATGCAGCAGATGCAGACGCACGATTTCAGAAGCGGGTTCCAAGGATGTCCATTCCGCAGCGCAAGGATCTTCCAGCAGATCACGCCACAGCTTGTTCACCAGTTCCAGGCCCAGCGGGATGTGGCCGAGCATTTCGGCGGTGAGATTGTAAGGCATGGTGAAGCCGGACTCTGCATAGACATTCTCCCAGAGTTTGCCGCAGTCGTGAAACAAGACGCCCGCGATCATGAGGTCGCGGTTCAACTGCGGATAGAGGCCCGCCAGCGCCA
>JAPLUN010000505.1 GCA_026397715.1 Verrucomicrobiota bacterium | reverse complement strand
TGCGGCCGACCTGGTGCATGACGTGGATGTTTTGCGCGAGCAGGGCCTCATTGATGGCGGCGGTGTTTTCGTGTTTGAAAGCCACGATGCCGCTGGAGCGGCCGGGCTGCGCGGCTCTGAGCGCGGTGAGGCCCAGTTCATTCAATCCGGCATGCACGCGGGCGACGAGCGGATCGGCATGCGCGATGATTTTGTCCATGCCGACTGTTTCAAGGTAACGCAGCGAAGCATTCAGGGCATACAACGCGGCAAAGCTGGGCATGCCGACGGAGAAGCTGAGCGCGCCGGGCTTGATGCGGGCGCTTTCAAAGCGGTCGGCATCGAAGGCATTCGCGATGTGATACCAGCCACCTGCAGTGGTGGTAAGACGAGACGCGGATTTTTTTGGAATGCCGATGACGCCACCGCCATGGATGCCGAGGGTCCATTTGTGAGTGCTGGAAATCATGATGTCAGCGTCCTGGCAGTCAAGAGCGACGCGGCCCAGCGCCTGGGTGACATCGACGGCGATGACCGCCTGGGGTGCGAGCTTGCGGATCATGTCGCGCAGCGGGGCGAAGGGGATGCGGTGGCCGTTGTAGAAGCTCACGAGGCTGACTGAGCCAGGGCGTGGCTCCGGCAGGGAAATCGAGATCGGTGACGATGACTTCGTCCTTCGGTGTCAGTTGCAGCGCGTTGGCGAGGAGGTTGTAGGCCTCGGAGCTGCAGGAGCAGAAGGAGACCTCATCTGTGCTGAGGCCGAGGTGCCGGGCGGTGATCTCACGACAGTCTTCCACACGCGGGAAATGGAAATCGCGCCCGCGCATGCCGAGCGACTTGTGCTGCATGTATTCCGCCACGGCCTCATTCACGCAGAGAGGCGGGATGCTCTCGGCGGCGGTGTTGAGGTAATGAATGCCTTTGAGGCTGGGGAAATCGGCGGCGCGGGAGGATTCAGTAAGCATGCGGGGAAGAAACGCCGCTCGCGCCGCTTTTTTCAATCAGTTCTCATGCTTCAATGAGGGTGCGTTTTCTGGCAGCTTGATCGTGGGTTCGCCGCCGAGGTAGCCGAGGGAGGTGAGGAACTCGTCCATCTTCTTCGCGGTGACCTGGATCCAGGGCTCCTTGTTGAAGAACCCATGTGGCATGTCCGCTGCGGACCACATCTCGGCGCGGAGGCCTAGTTCGGTGGCTTTTTTCACATACTCGTCGCCACCGGCCTTGAGCTTGTCGGCGGTGCCAAAGAAGAGAATGGTGGGCGGGGTGTCTTTGCTGACGAAGCTGTTGGGCGTGATGGCCTCCGCCATTTCCAGTGTCATCGGGCCTTCGCCAGTGGCGCGCTGTTTGAAGAGCGTGGCGATGTTCATGGCCGGATTGAACAGCACCAGGGCGTTGGGTTTGGCGGAGATGGATTTGTCGTCGGACTCGGCATCGTAGGCAGATGCTAGGGCAGTGCAGGCCGCGAGGTGGCCGCCTGCGGAGCCGCCGCCTGCGATGATCTTGGTCGGATCAATGCCGAGTTCCGTGGCGTGGCCGCGCACCCAGCGGATGGCGCTCTTGGCATCTTCCACCGCTTTGTCCGGCGTGGTCTTGTGGACATTGAGGATGCGGTAATCCGCGCTGATGGCGACGATGCCGCGACTGGCCAGATATTCCGCCTGCGGCACGAATTGCAGATACGAGCCGCTCTTCCAGCCACCGCCAAAGAAAAACACCGTACAAGGCCGGAGCACTGCGGCCTGCACCTCGCCCTTGGGCGAGAAGACGTGGAGCTTCAGTTCGCCCTGCGGCGTGGTTTTATAGACGATCTCCTTGGTCGCGACTTCGACATCGGTCAGCTTGATCAAGGGCTTGGTCTTGCCGGCCTTCTGAGCTTGCAACGGCAGGGCGATGGCGAAGAGGAGGGGAAGGAGCAGGCGCATGGTGTGGCTGAAACGATGGTGGAGGGGCGATGTTTCAATGCTCTGGAGTACGACAGACACTCTTGTCTGTCGGCCAGCTTCACCGCAGACATGCATGCTTACGCTCGCCTCAAACCGGCCTGTAGCAGCATCAACCCATCCGCTACGCCACAAACCGTTGCGACGAGGCGGCATGTCAGTATGAGAGTTCCAAGCCTTGGCGGAGTTGTAGGACTGGTGGAGAGCAGTGGCTGGCGGTTCGGTGACGATGGAGCCTGCGAGTGCGCTGATCGACGGACAGGAGTGTCCATCGTACTTACTTCAGCATCTGCAGCCATGCCACTAGGTCAGCGAGACCCTGAGGTCCAATAGCTCCTGCGAGTCCTGGAGGCATTAGGGACAGCTTCATCTCTTCCTTTTTGACGATGCTGGATTTTTTGACGGGTGTGGAGGCTCCGCCGGCGATGCGGAGGGTGAGTTCGGTGTCGGTTTCGCTGATGGGGTAGCCGGTGATGGTCTGGCCTTCCTTCGTCGTGACAGTCTGACCGACGAAGCTGTGCTCGATGGCGGCGCTGGGGTAGAGGATGGCGGTGAAGAGGCCGTCCTGGCTGAGTTTGTTGCCGATTTGGCTGAGGTCGGGGCCGAAGTTGATGAACTGGCCTTTGACCTGATGGCAGGCCACGCAACCGGCCTGCATGAACATTTGCTGGCCTTTGGCGGCATCGCCTTTGAGCTTCATGAGGTCGGCGAGCGGCGGGAATTTCTCGGCACCGAGCGCGGCGGGCAGCGGGAGTTCGGTGGCGGCTTGATTGCGCAGGCCTGCATCGGTGCTGCGGCTGAGGGCCAGCGCGGCGGTGGTCTTCACATTGTCGGGCAGTTTTTTCTCGCTCTGCCATTTAAGGAGGGCGCGTCCGCCTTCGCTGCTGAGCGCGAGGGCCTCGACGATGCTGCGGCGCACGTCGTCGCGCTTCTCCGGCCAGAAGGCCTGGTTCAACACGGCCACGCTGGGCCGGTCGCTGACCTTGCCGAGCGCGGCGACGAGCTTCTTCGCCGAAGCGGTATCCGCCTTCGTGAGGAAGGCCACAGTTTTGCCGACGTTCGCGGCGAGGATTCGAGCGGCGGTGATGGATTCGCCCGCATCAGGATGCGCGGTGATGTAATCGACGAGTTCCTGCTCAAACCCGGTCAAATTGAGCCGCTGCACGAGATCAACGAACTCCGGTTTGCCGATGACGGGCTTCAGCAACGCATCCAGCCGCGCCTTGGCCTCGGGATTGGACGTGATGGTGTTGCGGTCGAGCAGCGCGGTGGAAGCGAGGGCCGTTTCGGCGTCGGCTTTGAGGAAGATGGTCAAAGCCGCAGCGGAGACTTCGGCGGGGTATTTGTGCTGCATCATTTGCAGAGACCTAAGGTGCTTCAGCGGGTTGAATGGCACTTTCAAATCTGTTTTGTCGCCCAAGCCTGCGTAGGTGGTGATTATGCGTGCAGTGTGCTGTGTTTTGTCTTTGTAAGGAACGACCCACATTAAATCAATAACCGTGTCGACACTCGAATGGAATGTTCTGTCGGTATTTGACCCAGAGATGCGGATACGGTCATCTGCGTGCATATTCGCTCCGATCCCCGCAGCCTCAAGCATCCAGCGATCTTCGATAGGAGTGCGGTCAGAGCATTCCCCCCAAAGCTTGGATGCTTCCTCACTCCCATCAAACCTCAACGCAATCGCGGCTTCGCGACGCACGGCGGGTGATTGATCCGCGACGATCTTCCCGATCACCTCACGCAGCATCTCAGGATGCGCTTGCTGCAGCAGACGGCGAGCGACGCGGATGGCGGTGATGCGGAGGTTGGGATCGGTGTCGGCGAGGGCTTGGGTGAGGCACTCGGGAAGGGTCAGGTCGTGCGGGTTGGGTTTGTCGGAACCGGGATTGAGGCGCTCCCACTCATGAGCTGTGAGCAGCCACAGGGCACGGGCGCGATGTTGTGGGACGGATTTGGTGTCGCGGAAGAGCTTGTGAAGCTCGGGCTCGGCTTCGGAGCCGATTTCTTCGAGCTTCTTCCACGCCAGATAACGCTGATCTTCATTCGGTGATTTCAAAGCGGCCACGGCACCTTCGACAGTGTCCAACTTGAAACTTGGAACCTGAAACCTCTCCGCCGCCTTCGTCGTCACGCGGAACAAGCGGCCGCGTGTGACATCGCCCATGCCGTGGCCGCCGACGCCGGGATCATACCAGTCGGCGACGATCAAAGAGCCATCCGGAGCAACGGCGACATCGCTGGGGCGGAACCAGCGGTTCTTGGTGCCTTCGAGGATGTTGACGATCTCGGCTTTGTAGCCAGCGCCGTCGGGCTGGGTGATGTAGCTGCGGACGACGTTCGGTCCGGCGTCGCAGTGGAGGGGCTGGCCGTGGAAGATGCTGGGGAGGAGGTCGCCTTCATACACCTGCATGCCGGTGGGGCTGCCTGCGCCAGTGAGAAGCATGTTCGGGACGACACCGGGGTCGTTTTGATGCCAGTGACGCTGTGGGATCTCGCTTTCCCAGCCGATGCGCGGCGTCTGCCAGCCTGCGCCGGTCATTTCGTCGGAGTAGCCGTAGTTGCCGAACTCCATGACGTAGTTGATGCGCACGCCTTTGTTGCCGTCGTCGTCGTTGTCGCTCTGCCACATCGTGCCGAAGCTATCGACGGCGACTTCCCAGTTGTTGCGGAAATTCCAGGCGAGGACCTCGACGTTGCTGCCATCCAGTTCGCAGCGGAAGACCATGCCCTGCTGATAGGGGCGGTTGTTTTGGTTGGTGCATTTGATGCCGTGGATGTCGGTGATGAGCTTGCCTTCCTTGTCGCAGAGCTGTTTGCCGGCGTTGCCGAAATTAAAGTAGAGGCGGCCATCGGGGCCGAAGTGGAAGGCGTGAATGCCGTGGTCGTGCTGCGCACCGCCGATCTTGGTGAACATGAGTTCCTTGCGGTCGGCTTTGCCGTCGCCGTTGTCGTCGATGAGCCAGAAGACATCGTCGCCGCAGGAGATGATGGCTTTGTTGCCGAGCACGCAAATGCCATGGGCGCTGTCCACATCGTGGCCTTGAT